>CALZHX010000018.1 GCA_945787435.1 uncultured Woeseiaceae bacterium | reverse complement strand
GTGATGGCCTGGGGCGCGCTCTACGTTCCGGAAAACGCAGCAGAGAGTCCGGCCATCGGCGTCCCCATGACCTGGCTCGTCGTGACCTACTTCTTCCATACCGTCGGTGAATTGGGTCTGAGTCCAGTGGGTCTGAGCAGCGTCACCAAGCTCTCGCCACATCGTCTCGTGGGCCAGATGATGGGCACCTGGTTCATGGGCGCGGCACTAGGCAACCTGGTGGCCGGACTCATAGCGAGCCGTATCGAAAGCCTGCCAGCCGAGCAATTGTTTGCGGTCGTAGCAAGCATCGCCGTCGGCTCTGGCTTCCTGTTCATACTGTTCTCGCCCGTCATCAACCGCATGACCCACGGAGTCAAATAAAAGAAACCTGCAAGTGTCGCGGATAAAAATCCGGCAAGCGGTATCCAACCAGGGCGGAACCCGGTGATCCGGTTGTCAGTCGGAGTATCGGCATGTTTACGCGCGATATCTTTGACTGGTTCGGCGTGAAATTCTTTGAGGTGACAATATGAAGTCTTACTTGTCGATCATTTTCATTGCATTCGTGCTTGCCGGTTGCGGACAACCCGGCGAGGGCCCGGCGTCCGGCCAAACCGACATTTCCTCAGCCGAAACGGCTGACGAATTCGTTGCCCGCGCCAACGCGGAACTCGAGGAGCTGGGACGCGAACTCGGTGCTGCCGGTTGGGTGCGCGCGACTTACATCACCGAGGACACGGCCGTATTGCAGTCACGCGCTCGGGAGCGTTACGCCAAATGGCATGGCGATATGGTGCAACAGGCGCTCGTCTACGACGGCCAGGACCTGGCGCCCGAAACGCAACGCGCGCTCGACCTGCTTAAACTCGGCACCTCCTTGCCGACGCCTGCCGAGCCGTCAAAACGCCGTGAGCTGACGCAGATCGCAACCTCCCTGAGCGGCATGTACGGCGCCGGCAAATACTGCGGCAGCGACGGCGATTGCATGAGCGGGACGGAGCTCGAAGGCCTGATGCAGACCAGCCGCGATTACGACGAGTTGCTCGAAGCCTGGACCGGCTGGCGCACGATCGCGCCGCCGATGCGCGACAAGTACGCCCGCTACGTCGAGCTTGCGAACGAGGGAGCGAACGAACTCGGCTACGGCGATCTCGGCGAAATGTGGCGCGCGGGTTTCGACATGAGCCCGGCCGAGTTCGAGGCTGAAACAGGACGCCTGTGGGGCCAGGTCAAGCCGTTGTATGACGAACTGCACTGCCATGTACGCGCCAGGCTCGGCGAAGTTTACGGCGAGGACAAAGTGCCACAGGACAGCCCCATCCCGGCTCACCTGCTCGGCAACATGTGGGCGCAGGGATGGGGGTCGCTGTTTGATTTGCTCGAGCCCTATCCGGGCGTGTCAGACCTCGATGTCGACAGCACGCTGAAAACCAAGGATTACTCGCCGCAGGAGATGGTTCGTTCCGCAGAGAACTTCTATGTATCGCTCGGCATGCCGCGCCTGCCGGATACGTTCTGGGAGCGCTCGCAGTTTTCGAAGCCGGCTGACCGCGAAGTGGTTTGCCATGCCAGCGCCTGGGGCCTCGACGGCGGCAATGACCTGCGCATCAAGATGTGCATCAACCAGACCTACGATGAGCTGCGCGTGATCTATCACGAGCTCGGTCATAACTATTACCAGGGCGCCTACAAAGAACAACCGCCCCTCTTCCAGGGTGGCGCACATGGCGGCTTCCACGAAGCCATCGGCGACACGGTCGTGCTATCGATGACGCCGGGCTACCTTGAAGAGGTTGGCCTGATCAGCTCGGCCGAACAGGGCGAGCAGGCCGTCATTAACCGGCAGATGCAGATGGCACTCGATTCAATCGCCTTCCTGCCGTTCGGCAAGCTCATCGATGAGTGGCGTTGGGCTGTTTTCTCTGGCGAGGTATCTCCAGACGATTACAACAAGGACTGGTGGGACATGCGTCTGCAATACCAGGGCATCGCGCCGCCGGTCGAAAGAACCGAAGCCCACTTCGATCCGGGTGCCAAGTATCACGTACCGGCCAATGTCTCCTACACGCGCTACTTCCTTGCGCGCATTCTGCAGTTCCAGTTCCAGCGGGCGCTGTGTGAAACCGCCGGTCACGATGGCGACCTGCATTCCTGTTCTGTATTCGGTAACAAAGAAGCCGGTGCTAAATTCCAGGCCATGCTCGAAGCAGGCCAAAGCGCCCCGTGGCAGGAGACCCTGGAGAAATTAACAGGCACGCGCGAAATGGACGCCACTGCAATTATCGACTATTTCGCACCGCTCATGGCGTATCTGCAGGAACAAAACGAAGGCAGGACCTGCGGCTGGTAGAATGCACAACAAAAGGGGTCAGAGCCGCGCGGCTCTTACCCCAACATAAGAACCGGGGAATCGCATGTCAGAAAAAGAACAGACCGCAAGCAGCAATGGCTGCTTTCTCGGCACCGTCGAGCGCGTTGGTAACAAGCTACCAGATCCGGCCGTGCTTTTTATTGCACTGCTGTTCATCGTCTGGCTGCTGTCCTGGGTGCTGTCCTATGCGACGTTCAGCTACATCGATCCGCGTTCCGAAGAGCCGATCCTCATCGTCAACCAGCTAACCGGCTCGGCGATCACATCATTTATGACCGGCTTTGTGACGAATTTCGTGATGTTTGGTCCGATCGGTACTGTGTTGGTCGCAATGCTCGGTATCGGCGTTGCAGAACATTCCGGCTTTATCACTACCGGTATCCGCGCGTTGCTGAACGTCACGGCGAAATGGCTCCTGACGCCGATGGTCATCCTCGTCGGCATCGTCAGTCATTCGGCGGTGGACGCTGGCTACGTGCTGGTAATCCCGATTGGCGGCGTGATCTTCTATGCCGCCGGGCGGCACCCGCTTGCCGGCATTGCGGCTGCGTTCGCCGGCGTATCCGGCGGATTCTCGGCGAATTTCGTGCCGGCCGCCCTCGACCCGCTGCTGCAGGGTCTTACGCAAGGCGGGGCGCAGCTGCTCGACCCGGCCATCGAGGTCAATACCCTCAACAACTACTTCTTCACGACAGCATCGTCGTTGCTGATAATCGGCCTCGGCTGGTGGATTACCGACAGGATCGTCGAGCCGCGCGTCTCAAATACGCCGATCGACGGCGACGAGGAAGACCTGCCGGAGCTCCACGACATACAGGACAACGAGCGCAAGGGCCTGCGGTGGGCATTGTTCTCCATGTTGCTCGGTATCGTGATCCTTATTGTCACGCTCGTGCCGGATACGTCACCGTGGCGGGACGCGAACGGCGAGCTTGTGACTTTCCAGGCGCCAATTATGCAATCGATCGTCGCGCTGATCTTCTTCCTCTTCCTGATCCCAGGCATCGTGTTCGGCTACGTCGCGGGCACGCTCAAGGGCATCAAGGACGTCATCGAGGGAATGACGCATGCGATGCACCAAATGGCGTACTACCTCGTCATCATGTTCTTTATCGCCCAATTCGTGTATTCGTTCGGCGCGTCGAACCTCGGCACGCTGCTCGCCTTGGCGGGTGCCGAAGCACTCAAGAGCCTCGAGGATTATCCGTCGATCCTGATTGTCGGTATCGTGCTGCTGACCGGCTTCATCAATCTGTTCGTCGGTTCTGCGAGCGCCAAATGGGGGCTGCTCGCGCCGATCTTCGTGCCGATGCTGATGTCGCTGGGCGTCTCCCCCGACCTGACGCAGGCGGCATACCGCGTCGGCGATTCAAGCACCAACATCATCACGCCGCTCATGCCATACTTTCCGCTGGTCGTCGTATACTGCCAGCGTTACGTGAAGGGAACGGGCATCGGCACGCTGGCGGCAATGATGTTGCCATATACCCTCTGGTTCCTGTCGACGTGGACGATCTTCCTGTTGATCTACTACGCGATCGGATTGCCGCTCGGCTTTGCCGCCAGCTACACGTACCCGCCAAGCTAGGCAAGAACAGATGCACGATTTCGAAAAACTGGGCGCGTTTTATCTCGGCAAGCGCTTCGATACAGAGGCCGACCAGCTCACGGACGAGGTGGTCTTGTATGACGCCAAAGACCTGACCACGCACGCCGTCATCATCGGCATGACGGGCTCGGGCAAGACAGGCCTTGGCATCGGTATTCTCGAGGAAGCCGCGCTCGACAATATTCCGGTCATCGCCATCGACCCGAAAGGGGACATGGGTAATATATTGCTCACTTTCCCGCAGTTGCGTCCGGCTGATTTCCTGCCTTGGATCAACACACGCGCAGCCTCCGACAAGGGACAGACGCCGGACGAGTACGCGGCCGCCCAGGCGGCACTGTGGAAGAAAGGGCTCGGCCAGTGGGGCCAGACAGGCGCACGCATCAGCCAAATGCGCAAAAACGTGGATCTCGCCATCTACACACCCGGCAGCAACGCGGGCATGCCCGTGTCGGTGTTGCAGTCTTTCGCAGCGCCTGATGCCGCGTTGATTGAAGATGTCGACCTGTATCGCGAGCATGTTCAGGCAACGGCGACCGGCATCCTGACGTTGCTTGGTATTGATGCCGATCCGGTTTCGAGCCGCGAGCATATCCTGATCTCCCGGCTGCTTGATCATGCCTGGCGCGAAGGACGGGATCTCGACATCGCAAGCCTTATCGCAGAAATCCAGAGCCCGCCGATTACGAAGGTCGGCGTCATGACGCTCGACTCGTTTTTCCCGGCAAAGGACCGCTTCACGCTCGCCATGCGGCTTAATAATTTGCTCGCCGCGCCGGGTTTCGAGGCGTGGCTGCAGGGCGAGGCGCTGAACTCGAAGAACCTGCTGTACACGGCCGAAGGCAAGCCGAAAATCTCTGTCATGTCGATTGCACATCTCGACGATGCGCAACGCATGTTTTTTGTGTCGATGTTGCTAAACGACCTTATCGGCTGGATGCGTGCTCAGCAGGGCACATCGAGCTTGCGTGCGATTCTGTACATGGATGAGATCTTCGGTTACATGCCGCCGGTCGCGAACCCGCCTTCGAAGAGGTTGTTCCTGACCCTGCTCAAGCAGGCGCGTGCTTATGGCGTCGGCCTCGTGCTGGCCACGCAAAACCCCGTTGATCTTGATTACAAGGGTCTGTCGAACACCGGCACCTGGTTCATCGGGCGCCTGCAGACGGAGCGTGACAAGGCGCGGGTCATGGAGGGACTTGAAGGCGCCAGCGACGGCAACTTCAACAAACAGGCAATGGAGAGAACGCTCGCCGGTCTTGGCAAGCGCCGTTTCCTGTTGCACAACGTGCACGAGGATGGTGCGGTCGTGTTCGGCACGCGCTGGGTTTTGTCCTACCTCGCAGGTCCGTTGACGCGCGACAACATCAAAGCACTGATGTCAAAAGCGAAGACAAAGGTTGCGGCCGCCGTTCGCAAAGTGAGCAAGCCAAAGCGACGCGCAGATACCGTGGCTCCCGCGCTGCCTCCCACGGTCGAGCAGGTGTATGTGCCGACCACGGCAGACAATGTCGTATACCACCCGCGGCTCATTGCAGCAGCTGACATGTTGTTCAACAGCGCGCGTTATCACATTGAGGAAGAAAGCAGCGCCTTGTTCACAGTCGAGTTTGAGGACGGCCCCGTGAATGTCGACTGGGACAACTGCGACACGGTTGCTCTCGACCTCGACCGGCTACAGGGCAGCGCAGATGAAGGTGCGTCTTTTGCAGCGTGCCCATCCTGCGCGGCTGTTGCCAAGAACTACACAGCGTGGCGTCGTGAATTCAAACAATGGGTCCGGCAGAACGAGACCATTACCTTGTATCGCAGCAAGAAATTCTCGCTCACCTCCGAGGCGCGCGAGACGGAAGGAGACTTTCGCGCTCGCCTGCAGCTAGTGGCCAACGAGAAGCGCGACCAGGCGGTCGCGAAAATCCGCAAACGCTACGCATCAAAGACAACGACGCTTGAGAATCGCCTGCTACGCGCACAACAGGCTGTAGAGCGAGAGTCGCAGCAGGCCAGCAAGAAGAAGCTCGACACGGCTGTGTCCTTCGGTACCGCAATTCTGGGCGCGGTCCTCGGGCGCAAGCGTATTTCAAGCGCATCGGCGGGCAAGTTTGGCACCGCCATTCGGTCTGCCAGTGGTGCGCGTAAGGAATCAGCGGACATCAAGCGCGCAGAGGAAACTGTGCGCAAGGTGAAAGCGGATATGGAGGCGCTGAGTCGTGAGCTTAAAAAGGAGGTCGCGGCACTCGAGACGGGCTTTAATGCTCAGACCGACGAGCTAAAAGAGATCGTGGTCCGCGCCAAGACCACCGACATTCACGTGCCGCTGATCGGGCTGGCATGGATGCCTTACAAGACGGATGACGGCGGCCGCCTGACGCCAGCCTGGTAATCAGTCCCCGACGCAGGCGCCGGCGTAAGCTTTCGTGATGCCGGCGTTTTCAATCTGGCACTCGTTTTCGTACGTGACACCATCGATGCCACAAACCGGTGCGAATTCGCGTGGACAATTCTTGCCCTGCTCCTCGCAGACGCCGGCGTAGTCGATACGCACTCCGCGGCGCTCCGCCTGGCAGGCATTGCTGTAGGTCAGCGCATCAGCTCCGCAGACCGGCACGAAGACGCCGGGGCAGGCGCGAACGTTGCAGATGCCCTGCATGTAAGCCAGCGCGCCTTCCTTGTCAGCATGGCAGGCATTGTCATAAGTCACACCATCCGCACACACTGGCGCAAAAACCTTCGGACAATTATCGATATCGCATAAGCCTATCCGCTGTACGGGCACGCGCATGGCATCCGCCTCACCGCGATTTATATATGTCCGTCCATTAATTCCACACACCGGGTCTTCAACACTTGGACAGCCATTCGGCGTGCATTCGCCGAGGCCGGCTACCTGGACACCGGAAAGTCGAGCGAAACATTCATTGATGTAGGTCGTGCCGTTGATTCCGCAGACTGGATCATAGGTGTCGCCACAGCCCGACTCACTGCTCGCACACATACCCAGGCTGGCCACGGCCACGCCAGCCGCCCGTGCAACGCAATCGTTGCTGTAGGTGTTGCCGTCCACACCGCACACCGGGTCGTATTGCATCGTGCACGCAACGTCCTTGGAGCCAGGCGCCTCTTGCGCATCGCCGATTGGCGCGAATGTCAGTAGTGCGGCAAGTGTTGCCGCCCGGATTACAGCGAGTGTCTTTTTCATCGGCCAGTGCTTACGTTTTCCCCACACATCTTAGAACACTTTGATCAGATACGGTTCCTTTGTGCGTGCAATAAAGCACTGATCGTCACCAATTCGATCCCCTCGGCTGCCAGCTTCGGCAATTCCCGCTCCAGCACTTCCAGCGTCTCCGGAAACGGGTGCCCGATCGCGACAGCCCGGCCCTTGCGCCGCGCCACCGCCTTGAGGCGCTCCAGTTCCCGGGCCACAGCATCGATCGAGCGATCATGGTCCAGAAACACGTCGCGCCGGGTTGCACTAACGCCTTCCTCGGCCGCCACTTTGAGCGCGATGCTGTCAGGGGTCGTATAGCTGTCTATGAAAAACAGATCGTCCCGTTCGCGAATCTCCTGCATCAGCCATGTCATGTGCCCGGGGTGGCGAGTCAGCAAGCTGCCGCGGTGACTGCTAACGCCGATCGCGAACGGCACTGTCTCAATAGCACTCGCAAACGTCGTCCGAAATTCATCGCGGCTCATATCGAGCGTAACTCCGCCCGGTTCCGCCGGCCCTGCATAGTTAACCGATTCAAGCGGCAGGTGCATGAGCACCTCTTTGCCCCTGTCATGCGCGAAGCCAGCAAGCCTGCGACTGTGCGGAGTCCCTGGCAGTACGGCGAAGGTTATCGGCCCGGGCAGCTGAATAGCGCGCCGGCCGGCCTCGAGCTGGTAGCCGAGATCATCGATTATTATGGCGATACGGGGCTGCGGTTCGGCAGAGCCCTGAGCGGTCAGCAGCGTCGCGACTGCGGCGATCAGGAGCCAGCGGCGACTCATCGTGCGTTGCTGTGCATCATCCGCTGTTGTTGCAGCCGGTCAACGGCTGCCACGAGTTGCGAATCCTGTTCGCGGTCAATAACTCCAGTCAGGCTCATGTCCGGGAACCCCGGCGTGTCCTCGACGAACACATCCGGCGTGATGCCGGTCTCGTGAATCGAGTCGCCGGACGGCGTGTAGTATCGCGACGTCGTCAGCTTGATGGCCCTGCCTTTGGACAATGGCATGACCGTTTGCACGAGCCCTTTGCCAAACGTTGCTGTGCCCACAACCGTGGCGCGACCGTGATCCTGCAGCGCGCCGGCGACGATTTCCGATGCGGATGCCGAGCCATGGTTAACCAGCACAATCATCTCGGCGCCGTCGAGAACATCGCCACGATGCGCTGAGCGACGAAACCGGGAATCAACCGTGCGCCCCTCGGCGGAAACGATGATGCCAGAATCGAGAAACAGATCGGAGACGTCGACGGCGGCATCCAGCACACCGCCCGGGTTGTTGCGCAGGTCGAGCACCATGCCCTCGAGCATGCTGTCGCTTTCGTCCTGCATCGTGTCAATTGCCCGGCTAAGTTCGCGCGCCGTGGTTTCGCTGAACTGGTTGACCCGAACATAGCCGTATGCCGGACCAAGCAGTTCGTGATACACGCTGGCAACACGAATTACCTCGCGGCGCATTTCGTGGATGATCGCTTCGCCCGCGCGATCGACGGTAACGCTGATTTTCGTCCCGGCTCGTCCGCGCATGCGGCTCATCATCTCTTGCAGATTGCCCGACTCAACGGCCGTGCCATCCACTGCGATGATCCTGTCGCCGCTGCGGATACCGGACCTTGCGGCGGGGGAGCCGGCCATCGGCGTGATGACAGTCACGATGCCGTCCTCGTCATGCACCTCGATGCCGATGCCCGTGTAGCTGCCCGTTGTGCCGATGCGGATATCGCGATACTCATCCGCATCGAGAAACTGGGAGTGGGCATCCAGATCACTGACCATGCCGCGAATAGCCGCCTCGAGCAGCTCGGCGTCGTCGACTGGCTCAACGTATTCGCGCCTGACGCGCTGCATGACCTCGGCAATCAAGCGCGCCTGCTCCGTGGCCTTTTCGTCATCACCAATCGGCGACCGGCTGGCCAGTAAGCCGCCGCTAAACGACAGGCTCAGGCCCATGACGGTACCGACGACTACAACCAGAATCGCTCTGGTTTTCAACAACATACGGGTCTCCTGCATCCTTGCCTAAGGCTACTGAGAGGTCAGGCTTTCTGACCATATCATAGCGGCCGGGCGGCTCCTAACCACCGATGTCACGTTTTACTGACCGGGGCGGCGAGTAACCCAGCGACTCGGATTCAGCGGCTGTGTTCCGCGTCGCAGCTCAAAATACAGGCTCGACTGATTCTGGCCACCGCTGTCACCAACGGTCGCAATTACATCTCCGGGCGCCACCCAGTCACCCGCGTTCTTGAGTATCGTTTCGTTGTATCCGTACAGCGTCATGTAGCTCTCGCCATGATCAACGATGACCAGCAACCCCAGCCCGGCCAGCCAGTCGGCGAAAATGACACGCCCGTGATACACCGAACGTACCTCGCGGCCTCGAGATGCGGCGAGCACGACACCATTCCACTTCAGGCGGTTGCTTACGCGTGGCTGACCGAAATCATGCAGTAGCGTTCCCGCCACCGGCCAGGTCAGACGACCCTTGTGTTCGCTGAAAGGGTCCTCAGAGCTGATCGGATAGTCGGACAGGATCGTTGTCAGTTCGGTAATGAGTCGTGACAGGTCTTTCTCCTGTGCTGCCAACCGGTCGACCTCCAGACCTTCGTTGCTGAGTTTTTGCCGCAAGTTATCCAACAGGCCCTGGCGTTTTTCCTGGGCGGCATTGAGGCGGGTTAGTTCTTCGTAGCGGGTTTTTGCCAGGCCGGCAATTCGCGCTTCTTCGGCGGCGACCTCGCTACGCAGGCCGGCAAGCTCGCGTATGGCACTGGTGACCGCCTCGATATTGGCGCCGCGATATTCGTTGAGATAGCCGTAGTAGGCCATCAGCCGGCCCAGCGTCGCCGGGTCGCGCTGATTCAACAACAGCTTGATGCGCTCCTGGCTGCCGCTCATATAGGCCGCCCGGACCTGCTCGGCCAGCTCCTCAGACTCCTCATCGAGCTCGGCTTCGCGCTCAGCCAGTTTCGCGTCCAGCTCGGCTTTTCGCCGGGTGCTGTAGTCGCGCTCCCGCTCGAGCTCCTTGAGACGTATGCGATTCTCGGATATTTCGACCTCTGCTTCCTGCAGGTCGGCCGTTATGCGGTCTCGAGTCGCGGCGCTTTCGTCCATGCTCTCCTTGAGCTGGCTAATCCTCTCGCGAACATCTTCGAGCTCTTGTTCCTTGATTTTCGCGAGCTCGCCCCCAGTCTCCTGTGCTTGGGCCACGGCAGTGGCAGCAATAACAAGGAATAAGAGGGACCGAAGCGCTTTCATGATTCGGCAGTTTGGTATAATGCGTCCTTTGCCACAAGCTGGGCGCTGTAACTCCCGCCCTTAAACCATGGATCAAATTCTCGAATTCACCGGCAATCACATGTTGCTGGTTCTGGCTCTCATGATCAGCTTCTTCGTGCTGATCTTCTCCGAGTTGCGTCGCAAGGCGAGCGGCCTGGTGGCCATTGCTCCGGGCGAGGCCGTAGCGTTGATCAATAATGACGCCACGATCCTCGACTTACGCAATGCAGAAGCGTTTGCGCGTGGTCACATTGTGAACGCGAAGAACATCCCGTTTGATGAGTTTGATAGCAAGAAAGACTCATTGAGCAAATCCACCCCGGTCGTCGCCGTTTGCGACACCGGCATCAACTCCAACAAGGTAGTCGCATTGTTGCGGCAGTCGGGTTTTGAAAGTGCGTACGGACTAAAGGGCGGTATGGGTGCCTGGGGTCAGGCCGGTCTTCCGGTTGTTACCGCCAAAAAGACCCGGAGCAAAGGCAAGAAGAAATAACAGGAAACCAGCATGGCAGACGAACAGAAAACAGAAGATGCGAAACGCATCTCCATTAGTAAGATTTACGTCAAGGACTTCTCCTTCGAGTCACCCAAGGCACCGGATGTATTTCGTTCCACCGAGTGGCAACCACAAACGGACCTGAATCTGCGCAGCAGTCACACCGCCGTCGAAGGTGAAGACGGGCTTCATGAGGTCGTGCTGACGATAACAGTCGACGCCAAAGATGGCGACACAACGCTGTTCCTCGTGGAAATTCAGCAGGCCGGGCTTTTCCTTGTTGATGGATACGAAGAGGAAGAATTCAGCGCGATCGTCGGCAGCTTCTGCCCGAACATTCTTTTCCCGTATGCGCGTGAAGCTGTTGCCAGCGTGGTGCAAAAAGGCGGTTTCCCGGAGTTCGTACTCCAGCCCATCAATTTTGATTCCCTTTACATGCAATCGCGGCAGCAGCTCGCAGAGAAGGAAGCCGAAGGCTCGGAGAAACACTAATAAGCGCAACGCCTAAAAAGCAGATTGCCGTTATCGGCGCCGGGTCGTGGGGCACGGCGCTGGCGCTGCAACTTGCCCGTTGTGGCAGCGATGTCAGGTTGGGTGGCATTCTCGAACTCGATCTGCTCGAAGCCATGGCAAAAGATGGTGAAAATGCTCGCTACCTTCCCGGTGCCAGCTTTCCGCCCAACCTGACTGCCAACCCGGATCTCGAGGCATGTCTCGATGGCGTACGTGATGTTCTTGTCGTCGTTCCCAGCCACGGTCTCAGGGACACGCTTACGAAGATCAAACCACTGTTGAGCCCGGACTCTCGCGTGTGTTGGGCCACCAAGGGTTTCGAGCTGCATTCCGGCAAGCTGCCACACCAGGTAGCGTCTGAGGTGCTGGGACCTGAGCATTCGATGGCCGTTCTGTCCGGACCGACGTTCGCCAAGGAAGTCGGCGACGGCCTGCCGACGGCAATGACCATTGCCGCCAATGACAACGACTTTGCCGACGAGCTTGCCAGAGCATTGTCCAGCGGTAATTTCCGCGCCTATACCTCGAACGACATGATTGGTGTCGAGGTTGGTGGCGCCGTGAAGAATGTACTCGCGATTGCGGCAGGCATGTCGGACGGCCTCGGTTTCGGCGCCAATACGCGAATTGCACTGATAACGCGCGGACTCGTTGAATTGATGCGCCTCGGCGTCGCCCTTGGCGCCAACCGCGAGACGTTCATGGGGCTCGCCTGCATGGGCGACCTTGTCCTGACCTGCACCGACAACCTGTCGCGCAACCGGCGCATGGGCCTGGCCCTTGCCAGCGGCATGTCGATCGAAGAGGCAAAAGAAGAGATTCAACAGGTCGTCGAAGGCGTTCTGGCTGCGGAGGCCGTGAAAGAAGTTGCCGACGACCTGGGCATCGAAATGCCCATATGCCAGCAGGTCTACCAGATTCTCTATGAGGGCACGTCGCCACGCGAGGCGGTTGAGTCCCTTATGGGCCGCGCGCTCAAGCCCGAAAACTAATAACAAAAAGAAGTATTCAACCTGGCGCTGGCAAAAATCCCTGAATCTTCTAAGCTTGTCCAGACAAGTACGTAAAAACGACTTTGGGGGTCAAAATGAACCGACGTAAATTCTGCCGCACGGCAGTTGCTGCCAGTGTGGCCGCCGCCATTCCTGTTCTACCCGGCTGCGAGCGTAAAGCGCCCGTCGCCACCGAGGCAGACGCCAGTCTCGCGGCAATATCGCTCGATGGCACCGAGATCGAGCTGGAAAAAGCTGCGATAAAGGAGCTTGGCGAGTCGATGACCGGGCCGGTCCTGTTGTCGGGCCACGCGGACTATGACGGCGCACGCACGATCTGGAACGGCATGCACGACAAGCGACCCGCGCTGATTGCGCGCTGCATGTCGAGCGAAGACGTCAGCAACGCTGTGACGTTCGCGCGCGAGCGCAATCTGCTCACCGCGGTGCGCGGCGGTGGTCACAGCTGGCCCGGAAAATCTGTTTGTGACGACGGCCTCATGATCGATCTGTCGCAAATGAATTCTGTAACTGCAGATGCTGAGACACAGCGCGCCACGGCTCAGGGCGGTGCGTTACTGAGCGGACTCGATGCGGCGGCACTGGCAAAAGGCATGGTGACGACGGCCGGCGTCGTCTCGCATACAGGCGTTGGCGGCTACACGCTAGGCGGCGGCTTCGGGCGCCTGAGTCGTAAGTACGGTTTGACCATCGACAATGTCACCGGCGCAGAGTTAGTAACAGCCGATGGCAAGATTCGCCGCATCAGTGCCGACGAGGATGCCGACTTGTTCTGGGCGATCCGTGGCGGCGGTGGCAACTTCGGCGTGGCCACCGCGTTCGAGTATCAATTGCACCCATTCGAGCGAAATATTTTTTCGGGCAGTCTCGTCTGGCCGCTTGAACAGGCGCGAGACGTACTCGAATTCTATGCGGAGTGGGCGCCCGGCCTGTCGGATGAAATGTACGCTGGTCCCGGCATGGCAACGTTGCCAGACGTAGGCAGCATCATCGCAGTGGATATCGTCTACAACGGTGACCCGGCCGCCGGCGAAAAGGAACTCGCTCCGTTGCGCAAGATCGGCACTCCGGTTTTAGATGCCGTGACAATGCAGGACTACTCAGTGATGCAAACCAACAACGACATTGCTTTCGGTCACGGCATTCGATCGTATGCGAAAAGTGGCATGGTGAAGGAGTTCACGCAGGGCCTGGTCGACGCCATGATTGAGGCATATGACCCGCGCGTTTTCGTTGGTAATCACGTTGCCGGAGGAGCCGTGAAGCGTGTCGGCGAGCTCGATACCGCGTTCCCGCACCGCAATGCAGAAATCATGATTGTCATGGCGACCGGATCGCACGACCCGGCAACCGACGACGAACTCATTGCTGCCGCGCGCGCATACTACAAGGCGCTTGAGCCTTTCATGGGTGGCTACTACGACAACATCGACTTCGATGGCGACGAAGCGCCCGGCAACTACGGTCCGGCGTATGAGCGACTCAGAAAAATCAAAGGCGAATACGATCCGGGCAACCTGTTCCGACTGAACAGCAATATCGAACCGGGTTAAGCGCCCCCGTCGAAGCCGAGCTGACGCCAGGCTTCGTAAACGATAACGGCGGCCGTATTGGAAAGGTTCAGGCTGCGGCTGCCGCTTTGCATGGGTAGTCGCAGTCGCTGCTCCTCTGGCAGTGCGTCGAGCACGTCCTGCGGCAGGCCGCGGGTCTCCGGCCCAAGCAACAGCGCATCGCCCTTTCGAAATTC
>CALZHX010000017.1 GCA_945787435.1 uncultured Woeseiaceae bacterium | reverse complement strand
TCGTAAACAGGCAGATTGCGCTCGATCGGCACTGAAGCATCCCTGAGTTGCAGGTGCGACGGCTGATCTTCTTCATGGTTGGTACTCGACAGAAACACCGACGACAGGCGATCGAAAGTGATCACACCATCGGGTTTCGGGTATTCGATGACCTTGGCGTCTGCGGCCTTTTTCAGCGAGCCGTGGTCCGTTTGTGAATTACGCCAGGTAAACGGCAGATGCCCGAAGAATATGTTCTGGTCAATGAACGTGAATGCAGCGCCCCAGAACGTGCCGAACCTGACCAGCGCCGGCCCGAAATTTCGCCCGCTGTGCAGCTCTTTGTACACCCATGATGCCTTGACGCTGTCTTCGAAGTCGCCGAGCTCGGATTGCCCTTCATCGCCGGATGAAAGTGCTTTGTGGATACTCTCGGCGGCGAGCATGCCTGTCTTGATTGCGGTGTGTGCGCCCTTGATCTTGACGCCGTTCAGAAATCCCGCATCGCAACCAACGAGCATTCCGCCCGGAAATGCGAGCTTCGGCAACGATTGCAGGCCGCCCTTGTTAACTGCCCGGGCGCCGTAGCCGATGCGCTCGCCGCCGTCGAGGTACTGGCGAATCTTTGGATGCAGCTTCCAGCGCTGGAATTCATCGAACGGTGACAGGTGCGGGTTTGTGTAGTCGAGCGCAATGATCAGCCCGAGGTATACCTGGTTGTTTTCCGCGTGGTACAGGAATCCGCCGCCCTCGGTGTGGTTGTCGAGAGGCCAGCCAGCCGTGTGTACGACGAGCCCTTCCTGGTGTTTGTCCGGCTCGATTTCCCAGACCTCCTTGAAACCGATGCCGTAATGCTGTGGGTCGGCATCCGCGCGCAGATCGAATTGGTCCATGACCAACTCACCGAGATTGCCGCGCACACCCTCGGCAAAAATCGTGTACCGCGCTGTCAGTTCATAACCAGCCTGGTAGGAATCTCTTCTTTGTCCGTCCTTTCCAACACCAAGATCGCTGGTCGCCACACCGGTGACGCGCCCCTCGCCGTCGTAAAGCACCTCGGAGGCCGCGAATCCGGGAAAGACGTTGACGCCAAGCGCTTCGGCCTGTTCGCCGAGCCACTGGCACAGGCGACCAAGGCTGATGATGTAATTACCCTTGTTGTGCATCGGACGCGGCACGAACAGCCCGGGTGTGCGGATGCCCTTGTCAGCGCCAGTCAGGAAGTAGACATCGTCGCCGGTGACGGCGGTCTTGACCGGCGCACCCATTTCCTTCCAGTTGGGAAACAGTTCATCAAGACCGGTCGGCTCGAACACGTTTCCGGACAGAATGTGTGCGCCGATTTCCGATCCCTTTTCGACCACGACAATGGACAGGTTGCTATCCAGTTGCATCAGGCGACAAGCCGCAGACAGTCCGGCCGGACCGCCTCCGACGATGACGACATCGAATTCCATCGACTCGCGTTCGTTTGCTTCTGTCATAGTTACCGGGCTCAGAGATAGAATTGCATTTATTGCGGCTCAGGTGCGTGCCGAAAAAAGGATAACCGCTATTTTGACTATTCGCGAGGCCTATGAAGCCAGCCTCCGTTCCCACGGCCATGAAAAAGACGTGGCCCAGGAGAGGATCGTCGATCTACTCGACGATTTGCGACGACGGCTGCACGAGCGCCGACCGCGGCGCGACATCCGCCGTTTCTTCGGGCGCACAGAATCGCCGGCTAACGACACCGTCAGGGGCGCTTATCTCTGGGGTGGTGTCGGGCGCGGCAAGACGTTCCTGATGGACCTGTTCTTCGAGTCCCTGGATGTCGAGAACAAGAAACGCATCCATTTTCATCGCATGATGCGCGACGTTCACGAACGCATGCGGGCACTCGGCAATATCGAGGATCCACTCGACACGGTAGCTGACGACATTGCGCGCGGTACGACGATCTTGTGCTTTGACGAGTTCTTTGTCAGCGATATTGGCGACGCCATGATTCTCGGCCGGCTTCTGGCGGGTCTGTTCGAGCGCGGCGTGACGCTCGTCGCGACGTCGAACTCTCATCCCGATGACTTATATAAAGACGGGCTGCAACGCCAGCAATTCATTCCGGCGATCGAGAGACTCAAAGAACACACCGAAATCGTGCACATGGAAGGTGACGTGGATTACCGACTACGGCTCCTGCAGCAGGCCGGGACATACCTGACACCCGATGACGACGACGCCCAGGGCAGGCTGCAGCACTTTTTCGACGATTCCGCATCAAGCCAGGTCGAGACGGGCGCCGTCCTTGATATCAATGGGCGGAGCATACACCCGCGACAGCGAGCCAAAGGCATCGCCTGGTTTGAGTTCAACGATATTTGCGATGGCCCGCGCAGCCAGAACGACTACATCGAAATTGCGCGCTGGTATCCGACCGTCATCGTTTCGGGCATACCGAAGCTGGGCCCGGATCTTGAAAATCAGGCGCGGCGGCTGATTGCGCTGGTCGATGAGTTCTACGACCGTCGCGTCAAGCTGATCCTGTCGGCCGCCGCACCCGTCGATGCGCTGTACGCCGGCGAGCGTCTAAGCTTCGAGTTTGAGCGAACTGTGAGCCGATTGATAGAAATGCAGTCAACTGACTACCTGGCGGCGCCTCACCTGGCGTAAACTTCGCATCTGACGGATACCCATCGCCATGAGCGACCCATCATGAAAGACGAATTGATTCTTGAGGACTTCCTGCCCTACCGGTTGTCCATCACGTCCCATACTGTCAGCACCAATATTGCGCGCATCTACGAAAAGCGCTTCGGCGTATCCATTCCTGAATGGCGAGTCATCGCGGTATTGGGCCGGTATCCCGGTCTGTCGGCAGTCGAAGTCGCCGATCGAACATTGATGGACAAGGTGGCAGTGAGCCGTGCCGTAACGAAGCTCATCAAGACCGGCCGCATTGACAGGGAGTTCGCTGATGCGGACAGACGTCGCTCAATCCTGAATCTGTCCGAGGAAGGGAAAAAGGTCCACAATGAAATCGCACCGCTTGCGCTCGAGTTCGAACAACAACTCGTGCAGAACATCAGTGAAGACGACTACGAAACATTCAATTCGATACTCGAGCAGTTGCTCGACAAGGCCAGGCTGCTAGGCAGCTAGTCAGGCTGGAGGTCAATCAGTGACACGTAAAGAACTGCGCCGGGGCAGCGATCGCAAAGGCAATATCGTCCAGGAGATACTCGCGGCTCCTGTCAAATCAAAACATCTGCCGAGCCGCAAGCAAGTCAGGCATTACCTCGATCAATACGTTGCCGATGTACCCGTCGAGGACCTCGACGGCCGTTCCACCAAAATCATGGCGCAGATCGCGCTCAGTCACCTGGATTTTGCGGCGACACGCAGCAAGGGACAGGCCAAGCTGCGAATCTACAACCCGAACGAGAAAGAACACGGATACACGTCCGCTTTTACGTTTATCGAGATGATCAATGACGATATGCCATTTCTCGTCAACTCGGTATCCGCAGTAGTAAACCGGCACAACCTCGCCGTTCATATCACTGTGCACCCGATCATTCGTGTGCAACGGGATGCGAAGGGCAAGCTGGAGTCGGTTTTTGAGGCCGGCAAGCAAAAGGGACAGCCCGAGTCATTCATTCGACTGGCGATTGACAGGGAAACCGACCCGAAAGAGCTTAAGGGGCTCGAGAAAGAAATCCGCGGTGTACTTTCGGATGTGCGTCTTGCTGTTCGCGACTGGAAGAAAATGAGCGAGAAAATGCTCGAGACACGCGCGATGCTGAAGTTTGGCCCGCGGCGTGTCGACGAGACACTGCGCGAAGAAAGCCAGGCGTTCCTGCAGTGGCTCGCCGATGAGCACTTTACATTCCTGGGCTATCGCGAGTACACGTTAAGCGACCGCAACGGCAAGGTCTTCCTCTCGCCAATCAAGGGCAGCGCGCTTGGATTGTTGTCGCGCAAGAATCGCCAGGGACAGACCATCGAGTTGACCGCGGAAATGCGCAGGCTACGCCGTGCGCGCGACTGGTTGATCCTGACCAAAGCCAATTCTCGCTCCACGGTGCACCGTAATGCCTACCTGGATTACGTTGGCGTAAAGATCTACGACGAAAAAGGCAAAGCCCGTGGCGAGCGCCGCTTCATCGGTCTATTCGCATCCGCCGCCTACAGCGAAACACCGCGAAACATTCCGCTGCTCAGGCACAAGATCGAAAAGGTGTTCGAACGTGCGCACGTTGAACCGATTGGCCATCGTGGCAAGGCATTGATGCACATTGTTAATACCTACCCTCGCGACGAGTTGTTTCATGCGTCCGTGCAGGACCTGGCCAGGACCACAGTCGGCATTCTTAATCTGCAGGAACGCCAACGTGTCAAATTCTTCCTGAGGCGGGACACGTTCCGCCGCTTTTTCTCTTGCCTCGTGTACATACCTCGAGAGAAATACACGACGCACGTCAGGCGGCGGGTCGAGGCAGTTCTTCTTGATTCCTTTGGCGGAACGTCTGTTGATTCCAGCGTACAGATTTCAGATTCGGCACTAGCCCGCGTGCATATCGTCGTGCACACGCCGTCCGGCGATCGACCGCGCATCAGCATACATGCCATTGAGGAGATGATCGCCGAGGTGGTGGTCACATGGTCGGACCGATTGCGCGACGAACTCAGTGCGGCCTGTGGTCTCGACGATGGACCACGTCTGCACCGTAAGTATCGGGATGCGTTCCCCCTCGGTTACCAGGTGGATGTCTTGCCGCGTGAAGCATGCAGCGATGTAAGCCGGATCGAGGAAATGCTCGAAGACGGCTTGCCGAGAACTGTCGAACTTTACGAGCCAGAGGGCTGCGAGCCCGGGCACATGCATTTCATGGTCTACAGCGTTGACGAGCCGCTTGTGCTGTCCCAGGCGTTCCCGATCCTCGAAGACATGGGCGTAGACGTTTACACCGAACACCCGTATGAGCTGAATCTTCTTTCCGGACAGTCATTCTGGATACAGGATTTTCACCTGCGCCATCAGAATGGCGGGCAGCTCGATCGAAATGTCGTCGCACCGCGCTTCGAGGAGTGCTTCATGCAGGTACTCGCCGGCAACGTCGAGAGCGACGGTCTCAACCGGCTGATACTGGGCGCCAAGCTCAACGCGCGACAGACGACATTGCTGCGTTGTTACACAAAATACCTGCTGCAGCTCGGCATGCCTTTCAGCCAGGTGTACATGGAGAATGTGCTCAATGCGCATCCGGCGCTCGCCAACCTGCTGGTCGAACAATTCGAACTGCAGTTCAATCCCTCGATTCCCAGCGGCAAGCGGAAAGCCGGCCTGGCGTCACTGTTGCAGTCGGTGAACCGTGCGGTCGCTCGAGCACGCAACGTCGATGAGGATCGGATCCTGACCGCATTCGCCGAGGCGATCAGCGCGACGCTTCGGACCAACTATTTCCTGAGCGATGCGGATGGCAACCGAAAGACCTGTATCTCGGTCAAACTGGACCCGTCGGGATTGCGCGAAATGCCCCTGCCAAGACCGAAGTTCGAGATTTTCGTGTTTTCACCTGATGTCGAGGGCGTGCATTTGCGCGGCGGTGATATCGCGCGCGGCGGATTGCGCTGGTCGGATCGACGCGAAGATTTTCGGACCGAAGTCCTGGGCCTTATGAAGGCGCAGGTCGTCAAGAACACGGTCATCGTGCCAACCGGTGCCAAAGGCGGATTTTTTCCAAAACGTGCGCCCGTGGGCGATCGTGATGCCATCATGAAAAATGGTATCAGTTGCTACAAGGCGTTTGTGAGCAGCCTGCTCGACATCACCGACAATGTCGTTGACGGCGAGGTCGTCACACCGAAGAATGTCGTGCGACGCGACGCCGAAGATCCATATCTCGTCGTTGCCGCCGACAAGGGAACCGCGACGTTTTCTGACATGGCCAACGAGATATCAGCAAGTTATGACTTCTGGCTTGACGACGCGTTTGCTTCGGGCGGCTCGGCCGGGTACGACCACAAGAAGATGGGCATCACCGCTCGCGGTGCCTGGGAAGCGGTCAAACGACATTTCCGCGAACTCGGCACTAACGTGCAGAAGGAGCCGTTTACCGTTGTCGGTGTTGGTGACATGAGCGGCGACGTTTTCGGCAACGGCATGTTGCTGTCACGCAAGATACGCTTGCTTGCGGCATTCAATCATTTGCACATCTTCCTCGATCCTGATCCCGATATTCGCGCGAGCTTCAAGGAACGGCAACGCCTGTTCAACCTCAAGAGATCCGGTTGGAACGATTACGATGACAGCATCATCTCGAAAGGTGGCGGAATTTACTCGCGGCAGGCCAAGACGATTCGACTTAGCGCCGAGGCGCGAAGAATGCTTGGCACAAGCGAAATGACGATGCAGCCTGACCAGCTGATACGTGCCATCCTGCGTATGAAATTCGATCTGCTCTGGAATGGCGGCATCGGCACGTACGTCAAGGCCAGCAGCGAGGGGCACAGTGACGTCGGTGACCGCACGAATGACGGCGTACGAGTTGATGCAGACCGCTTGCGCTGCAAGGTTGTCGGCGAAGGCGGCAATCTCGGCCTGACGCAACTGGCGCGTATTGAATTCAGTCAGCATGGTGGCCGAATCAACACGGACTTCATCGATAACTCAGGTGGCGTCGACAGCTCGGATCGCGAAGTCAATATTAAGATATTGCTCAGCGAAGTGGTTAAACAGAAAAACATGTCGCGCGAAAAACGCAATCGGCTGCTCGCCTCGATGACTGACGACGTTGCCGAACTCGTGTTGCGCAACAACTATTTACAGATGCAGGCGATCAGCATGAGTGAGGTCAGCAGTGTCGAGCGCAGCGACGAGATGGCGCGACTGATTTCTAACCTCGAAAAGACCGGCATCCTCGATCGCGAACTCGAATTCCTGCCCGAAGAGTCCGAAATTGAAGACCGCCGTCTACGCAAACAGGGCTTCACCCGGCCGGAACTTGCGGTTGTACTCAGCTACGCCAAGATCGACCTTTACAACGGACTGATCGCATCGGGCCAGACACTCGTGGATTTCCTGGTCGTCGACCCGCTGCGTTATTTCCCGGCCGTCCTGAGGAAGCGTTATTTAGAGTTCATTCCGGGACATCGCCTGAGCCGTCAGATTCTCGCGACCCTGATTGCAAACGACCTCGTGAATCGGATGGGCCCCTCGTTCGTTCAGCGTATCCAGGTCGATACAGGAGCAGACGTCGTCACCATCGCCAGAGCGTATACCGTCGCCCGGCAGCTCTGTCAGGCCGGTCCTTTGTGGAAGACGATTGAAGAGCTCGATCACGAAATACCTGCTACGACACAGGTCGCACTGCTGTTTGAGATCAGCCGCTCGCTGCGCCATGCCTGCTACTGGCTAATCGAACGCTTTGGCCATGACCTTGCCATCGAGTCTACGGTGAAACGCCTCAAGGCGGATATGGTGACGGTGTACACGCGCACTGGTTCGATCATGTCGACCGCAGCCCGTGAGCGTCACCAAAAAGCAGCGCAAGCGCATATGGATGTTGGCGTGCCCGAGAAACTGGCGAATCGTATGTCCGCCCTGCTGTTGACGCGGCCTGCGCTCGACATGGCCGATCTTGCGGCGTCTTACAAACCCGATGTCATCGAACTGGCAAAACTGTATGCCGTGACAAACGAGAAGCTGGGCATTTACTGGCTGCACGTATGTGCAGAGGACCTGAAAGTCGAAGACCGCTGGCAATCGATTGCCCGCGGTAAACTGCGCGACGAGTTCTTCTGGATGCGTCGCGAACTTGCCGAGCAGATTCTGCGTAAACGTGGCAAGCATGACCTGACCGAAGCCGTTGACCGCTGGCTTGCGAAGCGCAGCACACGCGTTGATCGACTAACAAACATGATCGAGGAAATGAAACTTCGCAGCGAGATAGATTTTGCTACGCTCTCGGTCGCCGCAAGCGAATTCCGCGACCTGATATCAACCTGAACAACAAGATGGAGAGAACATGGCGGGCAAGCTCGTACTGTGTCGTCACGGCCAAAGCGACTGGAACCTGAAAAACCTGTTTACAGGATGGCAGGACGTTGACCTTACCGAGAAAGGCATCCAGGAAGCTATAGATGCCGGTCGATTACTCACGGACATGGGATACGAATTCGACATCGCGTTCACATCGGTGTTAAAGCGTGCAATACGGACATTGTGGTTGATGCTCGATGAGATGGACCGCATGTGGATTCCTGTCGTCCGCGACTGGCGTCTGAATGAACGCCATTACGGTGCGCTGCAGGGCCTCAACAAGTCTGAGACTGCGGCGAAATATGGCGACGAGCAGGTCCATATCTGGCGTCGCAGTTACGACATTCCGCCGCCGGAACTCGAAATCACCGATGAACGGCACCCGTCACACGACGCCCGCTATGCTGGCATCGGAAACTTGCCGGGCACCGAATCGCTGGCGCTAACGCTTGATCGCGTGCTGCCGAGTTGGGAAGAAATGATCGCCCCGGAACTCCGGGCCGGCAAAGACGTGTTGATCGCAGCGCACGGCAACAGCCTGCGCGCGCTCGTGAAGATGCTCGACAAGGTCTCGGATGAAGAGATCACGGGGTTCAATATACCGACGGGTATTCCGCTGGCTTACGAACTCGATGACGACCTTAGTCCTGTATCGCGTGAATTCCTGGGCGACCCTGACGCCATTGCCAAGGCCGCCGCGGCAGTGGCAGCTCAAGGCAAAGCGAAGTGATGTACGCCCTCGGCGAACGGACACTCGTTCTCGAGGGAGATGGTCATTTCATCGCCGACAATGCGACTCGCTTTTGCTCTGCATTGAGAAAGACCTAGCTCGAATCAGACCTGCAGGCGCGGATCCGAGCGCGTCACCCTGGGTTCATCGACAATACGTATCAGACCTTCCTGGGATGTGGACGCAACCAATTGCCCATCCGCCGTGAACAACTGACCGCGCGCCAGGCCGCGCGCGCCATGCGCATTCGGGCTGTCCATCGCGTACAGCAACCAGTCGTCGATCCGAAACTCGCGGTGAAACCACAGGGCGTGGTCGAGGCTCGCCATGATGACCCTGCCGCGACCAAACGGCAGGCCGTGCGGCAGCGTGCTTGTCCCAAGCAATTCGTAGTCGGAGACGTACGCCAGAATGCTGCGATGCAGGGGCGGATCGTCAGGAAGCTTGTCACACGTCCGTATCCACACGTGTTTAACAGGCGGACGTGGCTCGCTGGCGCCGAGGTTGATGGGCTCCACCGGGCGAAAATCGAACGGCCGCTTATCCGTCATGAAGCGCCGCAACTTCACCGGCAACTTGTCGAGATGATCTGCGGCCACCTCGGCCAGGTCCTTGAGGCCATCCGGACCAGGAATGTCAGGCATGTCTGCCTGGTGATCGAGCCCCGATTCGGGATTCTGGAATGATGCAGCCAGGTTGAATATCGGCCGCCCATGCTGAATCGCAACGACACGCCGGTTGGAGAAACTGCCGCCATCGCGCGCGCGATCGACTTCGTAAATGATAGGTGCTTCCATGTCGCCGCGGCGCAGAAAGTAGGCATGCAGAGAATGCGCGACGCGTTCTTCCACAGTGTGCTGTGCCGCTGACAATGCCTGCCCAACAACCTGGCCGCCGAAAACCTGGGCACTACCGATATCGCGACTGTCACCACGAAAAATATTTTCTTCGATTCGCTCGAGCTGAAGTAGCGTAATGAGGTCCTGCAATACCGGATGCATGGCGATCGGCTAGCTCGTGCGGCCGCCGTCGACGAGTAATCCGGTACCGTTCACAAAGGCGGCGTCATCGCTGGCAAGAAACAGGGCAACTTTCGCGATGTCAACGGGCTCGCCCAGTCGCTGCGCTGCTGATTGCTTAATGCAGAAGTCGCGCAGCGCCTTGTCTTTCCTGAACGCCTCGCGACTCTTCGGCGTCATAATTGCACCCGGTTGAATGTAATTGGCTGTGATGCCGAACTCGCCGGTTTCGGCGCCCAGTGCACGCGTCAACGCTGCCAGGTCCTGCTCCGATTCTGCGAACGACTCGCCGCCGTCTGCGGCAAACAGGCTGCGCAGAAAACCGATACTGATGATGCGCCCGGCAGGGCTCTTCTTCAGGTGCGGCAAAGCGGCCCGACACAGCGCCATGACCAGTTCGGCACGCGCTTCCAGCAATTTGCCGAGTTGTGCATCACCGTCGGCGATTAGTGCATCAGCATGCAACGGAAACTCATTGACGAGGATGTCGATACCACCAAGCTGACTGACCGCTTCCTCAACGAGGGCCGGCATGCGCGTTGCATCGGTCAGGCTGGCCGAATGACCCTCGATGCCCTTGACGGACCGGAATTGTTGGTCCACACCGCTATTCGCGATATCCACGGCCAGTACTTTGGCGCCGTGTTTGATCAATGTTCGGGAAATGGCCTCGCCAATGCCGCTCGCAGCGTTGGTGACGAGCGCGTTCAGGCCGTAAAGACGAAGGGGATTACCCATTGTTGCTCCAGCGAAGTGCTTTAACGGCCAGTGGCCGCTACCCAGTCAGCTGATAGTCTGCGAATTGCTTGCGCAATTCAATCTTCTTGATCTTGCCTGTCGCGGTATGTGGCAG
>CALZHX010000016.1 GCA_945787435.1 uncultured Woeseiaceae bacterium | reverse complement strand
GCGTTATACGCGGTGCCGGTCGGATTCGCGAACGCGTGATCGGCCCCCGGGTAGATGTGAATGTCGTAGTTCTTGCGCAATCGTTCCAGCGCCGCTTCGAAGTCCTGCACGGATTCCACTGAAATGCCCTGGTCCTGTGCCCCGAACAGGCCGAGAATCGGCGAACCAATCGGACGCAGTTTTTCTTCATCATCCGTGACCTGCCCGTAGTAAATCACCGTGGCATCGAGTTCGTCAGGAAATAACATCGCAGTATTCAGTGACCAGCCGCCACCGAAACACCATCCAAGCGACCCAATGCGTGGCGCACCCGCCGTCGAATTGACGAACTCGTATGCCTGGCGCATGTTCTCATTTGCGGCCCGCGGATTCTCGACAACCCTTAGCATCTGCTGCCGCGCCTGTTCCGGTGACGTCGCCGATTTGCCGCCGAACAGATCGACAGCCAGAACGATATAACCCTCGCCGGCCAGGCGGTCCGCCATTGCACGCACATTATCGTTTAGTCCCCACCACTCGTGGATGACGATGATGGCTGACAATGGGTCCACCATGTCGGCCGGAAATACGAAATGCCCGTAGACCAGCTCATTATCAACTTCGGCATAAGGCAGTCGCTCGGAAATAACGGGCCTGGCTGGCGCAAAATCGATTGCAGGACTCGGCTCAGCCGTATCGTTCGCGTGCTCCTGCGACATTGCATCAACATTTTCGAGACCGGCCGCCTTGTCGGCTTCGTCACTCGCCGGTGTGCCGGAATTGCAGGCGGAAAGACAGAGTGCGGCAGACGCGACGACGAAGGTCAGGATTCGTTTACTGGTGTGATTCGTATTCATATAGTGCGCTAGTCTAATCCAAAAACCATGGGCGGGTCGAAGGATTAGCGCTTAGCGTCTACACTCGGCCCCGGGGGCGAAATCAGGGCGACGGGGGTTCCATGAGTTTGTTGCAGGAATCAGTGATTTATCTGCTGGCCGCGATTGTGCTGGTCGCGCTGAGCAGGCGCCTGGGTTTCGGCTCGGTACTGGGCTACCTGGCTGCCGGAATTATAATCGGACCGTTCGGGTTTGCGTTTATTCACGACCCCGAGCATATCCTGCATTTCGCAGAGCTCGGTGTGGTATTCCTGTTGTTCGTTGTCGGTCTCGAGTTGCAGCCGTCAAGGCTGTGGGTATTGCGCAAGATGGTCTTCGGCCTGGGCTCAGCCCAGGTCATCGTCAGCGCTGCCGTCATCACCGCAATCGCCTGGTCTTTCGGCCTGGGCACCACACCCGCTATCGTCATCGGCTGTATCCTGGCACTGTCATCGACGGCATTCGTGCTGCAAATGCTCGCCGAAAAAAAGGAGCTGACAACCAGTCACGGTCGTGCCGCCTTCTCTATCCTGCTGTTCCAGGATCTCGCCGCAATCCCGTTGATTGCCATACTGCCGACTCTGGGTGCCGCCAGCGCTGACGGATTCGATTTCGCACAAGCCGGCATCATGTTCGCAACCATAGCGGCGTTGATAGTGGGCGGGCGCTTGCTGTTGAAACCGATCCTGCAGATCGCGGCCGGATCCAAGATCCCGGAGATATTCACTGCCACGGCGCTACTCGTCGTCATTGGCGCGGCTCTATTGATGCAGTTTGCGGGCATGTCCATGGTACTCGGCGCATTTATCGCCGGGATGTTGCTCGCGGACTCAGAATATCGTCACCAACTGGAGGCTGACATAGCACCGTTCAAGGGTCTGCTGCTCGGCCTGTTCTTCATTGCCGTAGGTATGTCGGTCAATGTCGGCCTGTTGCTCGATTCACCGGGTCGTATCCTCCTGATTGTCGCGATGCTCATGGCCGCAAAAGCATTTGTCCTTATCCCGCTCTCGCGCGTGTTTGGTTTGTGCGACGCACGTGCTTCAACAAGTCTTGCCGCAGTCATGTCCGGCGGCGGGGAATTCGCGTTCGTGCTTTTTGGCATAGCGGCGCGACAACGACTGATCGCGGCGGAACTTATCGACGAACTGATTCTCGCCGTGGCGGTCTCGATGTTGCTGACGCCATTCATCTACCTCTTGAATGAAGCCGTGACAGCAAAACTCGAGCGCAGTGAAGAACCGGAATACGACGACATGGACAACCCGCACAATGATGTCATCATCGCGGGCTTCGGCAGAGTCGGGCAGATCGTCGCCCGCTTGCTCGCGGTATTCAAAACGCCTTTTACAGCGCTGGAGATTGACTCGTCGCAGGTCAACGTCGTGCGAAGCTATGGCAATGTCGTTCACTACGGAGACGCGTCGCGACTCGATATCCTGCGCGCCGCTGGTGCCGAGCATGCAAAAATATTCGTACTGGCAATCGACGATGTCGAAGCGTCGATACGCACAGCCGAAGCCGTCAGGCAGCATTTTCCACATCTCAGGATCGTCGCTCGCGCACGCAATCGTCGACATGCGCACTGGCTAATGGATCTCGGTATCGAGCACATTTTTCGCGAGACTATGCTGTCGAGCCTGACGATGTCAGAACATGTACTGACCGACCTGGGATTTGAGAATGCAGAGGTCGAGCGAATCAGCGCCAAGTTCCGTGCGCGCGACACGCGCCTGTTAAAAGAGCAACATGCTATCCATCATTCTGAGGAGAAGATGATCCAGTCAGCCAAGGATACGGCGGCGGAATTCGAGTCGCTGTTGCAGGGCGATATCAAGCGCTAGCTGTCCCAGTCATCGTCATCGTCCCATTCGCGCAGCTTGCTTTTGTCAACCTCGCGCCATTGCTCGTCACTTCGGCGCATGTGTTCTATTACCTTTGCAATCGTGTAGATGATGACGACAGCGATGATAATCAGTATTGGGGCAAGCCCTTCGGGCATGGCGATTAATCGGCAGCAATGACAGATGTGAATTCTAACACCGGCAAAAAGCGATCGATGCTTCGACGTTGTACTGCCTTCCTGCGCGAGTCTCTTCGCGACAGCGACGAGGACTATACGAAGGGTCCTATCAACCGTGCGCTGGGCCTGCTCGCCATACCGATGATGCTCGAAATGTCGATGGAGTCGATTTTTGCGGTGGTCGACATCGCGTTCGTGTCCCGCCTCGGAACGGACGCTATCGCAGCCGTCGGCATAACCGAAGCACTGATCACGGTACTGTACGCAGTCGCGGTCGGCCTGGGCATGGGTGTCACCGCGATGGTGGCGCGGCGCATTGGCGCGAATGAACGAGAGGCCGCGGCACGAGTTACCGGACAGGCCATCTGGTTGGGCGCCGGGCTGTCTTTGCTAATCGGCTTGCCGGGGTCTTTCTACGCTGCGGACATGCTACGCCTGATGGGTGCCAGCACGGGTGTGATCGAGACAGGCACGGGTTTCGCAGCTGTACTGCTGGGTGGTTCAGCGAGCATCATCTATCTGTTCGTGCTCAATGCAGCATTTCGCGGCGCCGGCGATGCATCGGTCGCCCTGCGCTCGCTATGGCTCGCGAACGGGCTCAACATCATTCTCGACCCCTGCCTGATTTTCGGCCTTGGCCCATTCCCGGAAATGGGCGTCACGGGTGCGGCTGTCGCCACAACCATTGGCCGTAGCGTCGGCGTTATCTACCAGCTCTGGTTCCTGTTCGATGGTCGCGGACGGCTCCGGTTTCGTCTGCGAAACCTCGCGCTGGTGCCACCCGTCCTTGGCCGGATGCTGGTCATTTCCACAGGGGGTATAGGACAGTTCCTGATTGCGACATCGAGCTGGATCATAGTGATGCGCATCGTCGCGATATACGGCAGTACGGCCGTCGCGGCCTACACGATCGGCCTGCGTATTTTCGAGTTCATCTGGCTGCCTTCCTGGGGCCTCGGTAACGCCGCAGCGACACTCGTTGGTCAGAATCTCGGCGCAGGGCAGCCCGACCGCGCCGAGAGATCGACCTGGCGGGCGGCGAAGTACAACGCGGTTTTCATGACGTCCGTAGGCATCCTTGTTGCCCTTTTCGCACCGGGCATCGCAGGCTTGTTTACAAACGATCCCGACGTATTGCGGTACGGCACGAGCTGCCTGCGCATTCTCGCCATCGGCATCCCGATGTACGCCGTGGGCATGATCGTCACCCAGGCGCTGAACGGGGCGGGCGACACAGCAACGCCAACCGTGATCAACTTCCTCTGCTTCTGGATCCTGCAAATCCCGCTGGCTTACTGGCTGGCGACAAGTCAGTCGCTGGGACCGAATGGCGTATTCTGGGCAATCGTCGTCTCAGAGTCCCTGGTAACCGTCCTGGGCGTGGCAGTCTTCACACGCGGCAAATGGAAGCAGCAGCAGGCCTGACGGGCTGCGGCGATGTGAGTACTATTTGAAATGCGATGAGCGAGCCGCCACTTATTGAAATTCGAAATGCGACGATATGGCGCGGTACGACGTGCGTATTCGAGAAACTGAATCTCACGATTGAGCAGCACGAGCGCGTCGCCGTTCTCGGGCCCAACGGTTCGGGAAAAACCACGTTATTGAAAACGATCAACCGCGAGTTGTATCCGGTGGTCACCGCGGACTCCGCGGTGCGCATACTCGGACGAGATCACTGGAATGTCTGGGACCTGCGCAGGCACATCGGCATCGTCTCTCACGATCTGCACCAGCGTTATACCCCGACAACCACAGCGCTCGAGGTCGTAATCTCGGGCTTTCACTCAAGCATCGGCGTGCACGGCACGCTCGCGCAACAAATCAGCAAAGACGAGATTGATAAGGCGCAGGCGATATTGAACCTGCTCGGCATCGATGCGCTCGCAAATACCGCGCTCCGGTCGATGTCGACAGGCCAACAACGCCGATGCCTGCTTGGCAGGGCGCTGGTACACAAACCACAGACACTGATCCTGGATGAGCCCACCGAGGGGCTGGATTTCGCAGCCAGCTTCGATTATCTCGACCGCATCCGCGAATTGGCGCGAAACGGGCACAATATTGTGCTTGTAACCCACCACCTCAACGAAATTCCGCCCGAGGTCGATCGGGTGGTCGTTCTCAAGGAAGGCAACGTCGTCGCCGACGGGGACAAGGCCGCCGTCCTGGAAGGCGAGTTTCTGAGCTCCGTCTACGAAACCGGCATACGGGTCACCGAGATCGATGGCTTCTATCTTGCCTATCCTGGCAGGCGACTTAACAAAACGTGACCTGATACGATAAATTTTCCGCCAAAAGTCTTACTCTTGGGATCATGATCGTGTTCATCCGAATAGCCGCAACGAGCCTGCCCTTGATCGCCCTGCCCGCACTGGCCGCCGAGGCGCCCATCGCGACCGGTATTACCAGCGTTGGACCTGCAGCGTTCATTTTTACGGTCGCCGGCGCGTTGTTGTTGACCCTGATTTTCCGCTCCACCGCGAGCCACGTGATGCGCATCATCACGGCACGCCTTGGCGCCTACCGGATCCGTCGTGCGCTTAGCGCCCGCAGCCCGGACGTACTTCACGACTTCATCCTGCCTGGCGCTTACGGCGGGCTGGTGAAGATCGATCATGCCATTCTTACCGCGGGCGGCATTCTGTGCATTCAGACCAAGCATTACAGCGGCATCGTTTTCGGCGCTGAGGAAGAAGCTCAGTGGACCAATGTTGACGGTACGCTGCGGCGCCGCTTCCTTAATCCGCTGATTCAGAATGAAGGTCGTACGCGCGCCCTGCAAAGGGTGTTGCCTGATGTCCCGGTCGATAATCTTGTCGTGTTTACCGGCAGTGTCGATTTCCCAACGCCGCCACCAAAAAACGTAATTCGGGTTGCTGCGCTTGACAGCTTCATCGCCAAACACATTTTCGGCCCGAGCAAAGTGAAGGACTGGGATGCGGCGTGGCTCACCGTCAAGTCGGCGGCACTGACCGATGAGGCCTCCCGCAAGGACCTGCAGGCACAAATAGCCTGATTCGCGATGGCGCGCCGCGCGCCGGACATTGATCTATACTCAGCGGCATCTGCACACGCCCAAGAGCCTGTATCACATGGAATATTCCGCGGCCCTGCCCGGCTATGCGCTGGGCAATTACCACGCCTCCCTGACCGGGCATCTTGGCAGGATGGCCGACGGACAGTAATGCACACAGTCACTCCGGACCAAATCAAACGCTGGTTGCAACGCACCGCCATTACGGTAGTTGCGGCAACCGCGATTATCTCGACTGGGCTGGTCTGGCTGTGGCATGACCGCGCATCGCTGGACGACATCGACTGGCCACCGTATCCCTATATTGAACCCAGTCTCGACGCGGTCACGATGACGTGGCTGGGTGTGACGACGCTGTTGTTCGACGACGGCGAAACACAGATCCTGATCGACGGCTTCTTCTCGCGACCGACACTTGTCGATGCGCTGCTTAACCGCCCGGTGAGCAGTAACGCTGTGACGATCAACTATGCGCTCGACGAATATCGGATGCGACGCCTTGCGGCCATTGTCCCGGTGCAATCGCATTACGATCACGCGATGGATATAGGCGCGATTGCCAATCGCAGCAGCGCGTCTATCCTGGGCTCCACATCGACGGCCAATATTGCGCGGGGCGCCGGTGTGCCAGAAGACCAGATAATCGTCGCCGAGAATCGCGGCACGTATTCGTTCGGGCAGTTCACGCTAACAATGATTGAAACTCCGCACGCCCCGATCGGCTGGGGCGGTTCAGTCCCGGTTGCGGGAACCATCGACGAAGCGTTGCAAACCCCGGCATCGATATGGGCCTACCGGGAAGGCCAGAGTTACTCGGTTGTGCTGACGCATCCTTACGGTACTACGCTCGTGCATGGCAGTGGCGGCTACACAGAGGGTGCCCTGCAAGGCGTCCAGGCAGACATCGTCTTGCTTGGCATGGCGATGCTCGATGGGCTGGGCCGCGACTACGTGGAGCAATACTGGCAGGCCGTCGTGACGACCACAGGCGCGGCACATGTGTTGCCGATACACTTTGATGATCTTACGCAGTCGTTCGGTGAAATCCTGCTATACCCGCGCGCGCTCGATAATTTTTTAAAGACGTCGAAATGGCTCGAGGAAATCGCTGCAACCTGGGACGCCGATACTCGCCTTCACCTTCCTGAGTTTGGCAAAGCAGTCGTTCTGTACCCGGAGGCGTCGCCCGAGGCCTGATAATCAGTCGGGCAGAAGTTCGGCCAGGGAACAATGGCCCGCGATCAGTGCTTCTTTTCTGTCTCGCTCGAGTTGCTTCACTCGATATTCGAACTGCTGCGCCCTGGCACGATCCCCCAGGCACTCGGAGAATTCCAGGTTCAGAGGACCTCTGCCGCGAAGATATTTTGCACCGCGAGTACCGGATTCATGCTCCCGGAGGCGGCGTTCAACGTCGACTGCAATGCCGGTGTAGAGCGTACCGTCGGCACAGCGGACAATATACAGGCTGTACTCGCCTGTGGTCACCGCTGTCAGGCGCGGGCGCCTGTCATCGTGTCGCCGAGCACACGAAACGCACCGGCTTCGATACTCGCACCATTCTCAGGCGTGTCTGCCCAGGTGAGCACGATCTCAGAGACCCCATCCAGTTCCGCGGCAGGTTCATGCAGGTGCAGGGTCAGCATATTGCCCATCAGTTCCGCCGCCCGAATCAAATCATGGCCACCAAACTGCCGCTCATTAATCTCGATGTAAGTCGACGAATCGAAGTCGTCTTCGACTGTCCGCATGAGTAATATGTAGTCGTCGATATCGCCTTCGGTCGTCGTACTCGCGAAGAACAACATCGTCGCATTGTCGCGTACATCGAAGGCAACCGTGTCGTAGTTGCGGCTTCCAGACATCGATACTCCCAGCGTCGGGTTCGACGTCCAGTCTACGCCATTCGCCAGCCTGCCGTCACTTGAATCCCATGCTTGCCGAGCCGGATACCTTGGAGTACCGTATTTCCTTATGATCACGCTCAATATTAACGGCGAAACACACTTGCTCGACGTCGATCCGGCAACACCGCTGTTGTGGGTTATTCGCGACTACGTCGGGCTTACGGGGACGAAATTCGGTTGCGGCATTGCCCAGTGCGGCGCCTGCACTGTGCATCTGAATGGCGCCCCTGTCCGCTCCTGCGTTATTCCGGCGCAGGTCGCCGTCGATCAGGAAATCAAGACAATCGAAGGCATAGGTAAGAACGGCGGAGAGTTACATCCGGTGCAACAAGCCTGGATCGATGAGCAGGTTCCGCAATGCGGATACTGCCAGTCCGGCCAGATCATGTCAGCCACCGCCCTGCTGGAAAACAACCCGTCACCAACGGATGCCGATATCGATCAGGCAATGGCCGGCATCGTCTGCCGTTGCGGTACCTACCCACGAATCCGCAAAGGCATAAAGCGTGCCGCGCTGACTATCAACGCGCTGCATGAGGAGGCTGGGACAGATGGGTAAGTGGTCACGTCGTGCCTTTATCTCAACTGGCATCGCTGCCGGTGGTGTCGTCGTATTCGGTGTTGCCATTCGCAGGGGTGATAGAGAGGCTAAGGTCCGGGAGATCGTAGCGGCTGACGACGAGTCGCTATTTGATATTTGGTTAAAGATCGCGCCGGACAATACGATCACGGCCATCGTACCGCATGCCGAGATGGGCCAGGGTGTGCACACGACCCTCGCGATGATGCTCGCCGATGAGTTGGACGCCGATTGGTCCAGGGTCAATGTTCTTGAAGCACCCAGCGACAAGGAGTACGCCAACTACGCATTGGCCAGGGGCTTTGCGGCCGGCGGTGTAGATTTTCCAGCGTGGCTTATCGACACGGTCGACGGGATCTTCTTCCGGGCTACGCAGGCAATGGGTCTGCAAATCACAGGCGGCAGTACCTCGGTGAGGACCACCGGCCAGATCGCAATGCGCGTAACGGGCGCTGCGGCACGTACTGCGTTGCTGCATGCCGCCGCCGACGAATGGCAGGTACCGGTGAGTGAACTCACGACACAGGACAGCACAGTTCTGCACGCCGCAAGTGAGCGATCGGCGACCTATGCCAGCCTCGCAGAGGCTGCTGCCAGAATATCGTTGCCGAGCAAACCGATTCTGAAAAGCAGCGACGAATTCAACATCATGGGCACGTCGCCGCAGCGTAACGATATCCCTGCAAAGGTCGATGGCAGCGCGATGTTCGGAATCGATGCGACCTTACCTGGCATGAAATACGCGGCGATCCAGGCGGCCCCTGTATTTGGTGGCACAGTGAGCAAACTCGATCCGGCGTCGATCCAGGATATGCCCGGCGTACGCAAAGTCATCAACCTCGACGATTCGGTAGCCGTCATTGCCGACGGATACTGGCAGGCCAAGACGGCACTGGAGCGGCTCCAGGTCGAGTACAGCGACGGTGGCAACAGTCATTGGGAGCAGGGGGACATCTTCAATCAGTTTGCCACCGATCTCGACCGGTCCGCAGAGGCAGGCGATGAAGAGACCGACGTGGCATCAGGTGATACACGAGCCGCGCTCCGCGGCGCAGCACAGGTCCTGGACGCGGAGTACCGCGTACCGTACCTGGCCCACTCTCCGATGGAACCGATGAACTGCACCGCCTGGCTGCATGATGGAGCCTGCGAGCTCTGGACCGGCACCCAGAATCCGCTCGGTTTCGCGAAAGACGTCAGCGAAGCGCTCGATATGGATCTCGACGACGTGACGGTTCACAACCAGTATCTCGGTGGTGGTTTTGGCCGGCGCGCTTTTTCCGACTACACCGTGCAGGCCGCCAGGATTGCGAGCTCTGTCCCGTACCCGGTCAAGCTTATCTGGTCGCGGGAGGAAGACACACAGCACGATCATTACCGGCAGGCCGGCATCAGCCGATTCCGGGGCGGTCTCGATGCGAATGGGAAGCCAGTCGCCTGGCACAACCATTACGTAAACAAGCACGACCCGGAGGAAGCACCACATATTCCGTATGCGATTGGCAACCAGCGCATCGTCTACACCGAAAGCAAGACACACGTTCCCTGGGGTTTCTGGCGCAGCGTGGACCATTCGCTGCACGCGTTCTTTACCGAGTCTTTTATTGACGAACTCGCCATTGCTGCGGGACGGGACCCTTACGAATTTCGCCGTGAGCTTCTGCAGGACGAACCGCGTTACCTGGCCGTACTTGACCTTGCCGCCGAAAAAGCCGGCTGGGGTGAGCCGCTTGCCGAACACCAGGGCCGCGGCATTTCGATACATCGCTCATTCGGCACGATCGTCGCCGAAGTTGTTGACGTCGATGTCGTTGACGGTGAACTCAGCGTCCCTCGCGTCGTCTGCGCCGTGGACGCAGGTTACACAATCCATCCCGACGGCATGGCCGCACAAATGGAGAGCGGTATCGCTTATGGCATGACAGCCGCACTCTATGGAGAGATCTCGATTCGTCGTGGCGCTGTTGCGCAGTCGAATTTCCACGACTATCCGATGTTGCGCATGGACAAGGCTCCTGCCGTTGAGACACACGTTATCAACAGCGGTGAGCCGCTGGGTGGTGCCGGGGAGCCAGGCACGCCGCCGATCGCACCGGCATTGACGAATGCAATATTCAACGCAACCGGGATTCGAATTCGTGAATTGCCGGTGCGGCAACACGATCTGAAGAGAACTGACTTTCGCGACACCGACGTGGCCTGAAGACGGATAGCACATTGAGCAAAAAACGACTGAGCAAGTTACTCACCGAGTTGAGCGCCGAGTTGCACATCGCCGACGATGTCGACGACGACACAAAAGAGCTGCTGGAACGGCTGGATGACGATATCGATCGCCTGACCGGGGACACAGTTTCGAAGGCCGTCGATCGCGCCAAGGACCTCGAATCCCGCTTCGCCGCGAATCACCCTGTCGCTGCGCGGATTGCACGGGAATTTGCGGACCTGCTGGCGAAAATGGGCATTTGAGCCCGAGCCGCGACCTCGTTATTCCGGTTGTGGCGGCGGCAGCACTGGTCGCTTTTTTCCTGCTGAGCTCGCCGGTTTCACAAGATCCGGCCTATCATCAGTTTGCCGACGGACGCACGCTCCTTGGCGTCAGAAATTTCTGGAATGTCATGTCTAACCTGCCTCTCATGGTCATCGGTCTGTGGGGCACGCTAGTCATATTTCGTCATCACGACAGCGTGTGTCTACCCGGGCTCGAGCTCGCCTACATCGTTTTCTTCACCGGTATGTTTCTGTCTGAGTTCGTGTCCGCTTACTACCACCTCAACCCTGCCAACGATCCGCTCGTGTGGGATCGCTTGCCGATGACGATTTCCTTTATGGCGTTATTCTCCGTGATTATTGGCGAGCAAATCAGCGTATCGCTGGCAAGGCGTTGCTTCCCCTTTCTGCTATTGGCGGGAATGTTGTCGGTGGGATACTGGCATGTTACGGAAGCGGCCGGAAGGGGTGACCTGCGGCCCTATGCTCTGATCCAGTTTTTGCCGATGCT
>CALZHX010000015.1 GCA_945787435.1 uncultured Woeseiaceae bacterium | reverse complement strand
CGATCGTGCCATTCGGCTGGGAGGGCAACGGTGATGCAATGCCAAGCGATGTTGCCCGGATCATCTCGGACGACCTGACGCGCAGTGGCCGCTTTGCACCGATACCCGAAGAAGACATGCTGCAAAAGCCGACCACAGGCGCCGACGTCGATTTCGACGACTGGGCCATACTTGGCGTCGAGGCCGTCGTAGTGGGCCGCGTAACCCAAACCGGTGACAATGCCTACAGTGTGCAATTTCAGTTGTTTGACGTGTTTGGGCGCGATCAGCTCGTGGGCTACCGTATGCCAGCGAGCCGCGGCACGATGCGTCGCGTGGCGCATCGCGCCGCCGATATGATCTACGAGGAGCTCACCGGAATAGCGGGTGTGTTCGACACCAAGGTCTCCTATGTGACCTCGGAAGACCGCCGCGATGGCAGGCTCTATTCACTGATGGTCGCCGACCAGGACGGCTTTAACGAATTCAAGATCATGGAAAGTACAGACCCGATCATGTCGCCAGCGTGGTCGCCCGATAGTCGCAGGCTGGCGTACGTATCCTTCGAGGGCGACCGGTCGTCGATATTTATCCAGACGCTGCGCACGGGCAACCGGATCAGGGTGTCCAGCAGGGCCGGGGTAAACGGCGCACCTGCCTTCTCACCGGATGGGCGCAAGCTCGTCATTACGCTCAGTGATGCGGACGGCAACCTCGACATTTACACACTCGACATCAATTCGCGCCAGACCAGGCGCGTTACGACGCATCGTGCGATCGACACCGAAGGTAGCTGGTCACCCGATGGTAACTACATCTATTTCACGTCAGACAGGAGTGGCGGGCCGCAAATCTACCGTGTGTCCGCCAACGGCGGATCGGCAGAACGTGTGACATTTGAGGGCAGTTATAATGCGCGTCCACGACTTTCACCGGATGGCGAAAAACTCGCCATGGTGCATCTCGTCAACGGCAACTATCGTATTGCCGTGATGGACGTTAAGCGCAAGGATGTTTTGGTACTCTCGAGTGGCAGGCAGGATGAGTCGCCAAGTTTTGCACCCAATAGCGACACATTGATTTACGCGACAAGACCGGGGCGCAACGGCGTTCTGGAGAGTGTGACTGCGGATGGCCTGATTCGGCAGCGACTGGCATCAGGAGGCGGCGATGTCAGGGAGCCGGTTTGGTCGCCGTTTCAGCGTTTCTAAGGTAATATTGCAGATTAAGAATTCTATTTAACTTATTGTTTTTTCAAGGACTTTAATATGTCTAAGTTCAACGCACTACTCGTTACTTCATTATTCCTGCTGCTTGCAGGCTGCGCCTCTCAGGATATTCCGGACCCGGATATGACCGATGAGACTTATGACAGTCAGGATGCGGATACCGATGGCATGGACGGCAGCGGGCTTGGCGAAGGTGAGATGATCGACTACGACCCGACAGCAGGCGAGCTTGCCGATGTGGTGTACTTCGACTTCGATTCCTATGAATTGCGCCCCGAGGACGCCGATATCGCAGCACGCCACGGCCTGCAGCTGGCTGAGAACTCGGGCATGAGTGTGCGCCTCGAGGGTCATGCCGATGAACGCGGTTCACGCGAATACAACATTGGGCTGGGCGAGCGCCGTGCCCAGGCGGTGCGCCGCGTCCTGATGTTGCAGGGCGCACAGCCCTCGCAGATTTCGACTGTCAGTTTTGGTGAAGAGCGCCCGATCGCCTTTGGTAGCGATGAGGACTCCTGGTCACAGAATCGCCGCGTCGAATTCAAGTACGCGAACTAGGGCAGCACCGCGTGGTATGCAGGATGAAAATCGCGATACTGCTCGTGGGCAGCACGGGACTTTTGGGTGGCTGCGCAATGTTCGAGACGCCCCCGTCCGAAGATCCGGTACTTGCAAAACTGACGGATCTGGAGCGCCGCCTGGAGTCGGTTGAGCGCGTCGTGAACAACCAGAGCCTGGTGCAGCTGACGCAGCAAGTCAGTGCACTCGAGCGGCGTTCGGACCAGTTGCAGGGGCGTTCCGAGGAACTGCAGTACGAGTCGGAAGACACGGCTGAGCGGCAACGCGTCCTGTATGCTGATCTTGATGCTCGCATACAGGAGCTTGAGCGCAGCCTGCAGGCACGCGCCAGCGCGAGCGTACTCGATGGCGGCACCTTGCCGCCCGGGCAGCTGCCGGTCCCGGGTGGATCGGACCGCGACAACTACCAGGTTGCATTCGAGCTGCTCAAGGAAGAGCGCTACGACATGGCCGCGTCGTCTTTCAAGGAATTCCTGGCGGCATTCCCTGACAGTGAACTCGTCGACAATGCACAGTACTGGCTCGCCGAGTCCTACTACGCGTCGGACGATTTCGAGCAGGCGCTCACAGATTTTCAGGTGGTCATTGACGATCATCCGCGCTCAGGCAAAGTTCCAGACGCGCTTCTCAAAATGGGCCTCTGCAATTACAACCTGCAGCGCTGGGACGAGGCACGGCTGACGCTGACGCGCGTGCAGCAGGAATATGCTGAGACGACGGCGGCGAGACTGGCCGGCCAGTACCTCAATCGCATGGAGTCCGAGGGCATCTAGGCGCTTGTTTGCCCCTATTTCGCTTGTCATTTGGTGCCGGTTAGGTATTATGCCGCCGGCATTGCGCCGGCCACTTTCCGGTATTTACCTGGCGTCCCGCCAGCGCCCAGTGGGGGTATAGCTCAGTTGGTAGAGCATCGGCCTTTTAAGCCGCTGGTCCCAGGTTCGAATCCTGGTGCCCCCACCATTTTTCCAGCGCAAAATTAATTTCAGATAAAACAGGCGACGTCGCAATATACTGCGGCTATCATTCACCGTTTCGCGCTTGGGACGGTACGTTGGACACCCGCTGGAAAATTCATAAGTTTGGTGGCAGCAGCCTTGCGGATGCTGACTGCTTTCGTCGTGTTGCCGGATTGATGCTCGAACGTGAGGATGCCCGCCTGGGTGTAGTCGTGTCGGCAATGGGCGGCATGACCGATGCTCTGCTAAACCTGGCGACGCTGGCCGAACGAGATGACGACAGTTTCGTCGACGAACTCAACACTATTGGCGATCGCTATGCGGAGACTGCGCGTGCGTTGCTTGATGGCGGTGCGCTGGTCGCCATACTCGATGAGTGGGGTCAGGATGCCGACGACATCAAGGATGTCCTGAAAGCGATTGCTCTCGTCAAATCCGCACCGCAACGCAGCCGCGATGTCGTGGCCGGCTACGGCGAAATTTGGTCGACTCGGTTGCTCGCGGCACACCTCGCGCAGCAATCAGCGCAGCGTGGCGGCACGTGGATTGATGCGCGCAAGGTCATCACCGTAGCCGAAACCGAACTGGGGCCCACGGTCCTGTGGGAAGAGTCGCAGACCAGGTTCGATGCAATCTTGCCGAAGGAATTTCGGGGAATCGCGGTTATTACCGGTTTTATTGCAGCGGACGAGGGCGGATTACAGACCACGCTGGGGCGCAACGGCAGTGACTATTCGGCTGCAATTTTCGCCGCGCTGGGCAAAGCCAGCGAGCTCAGCATCTGGACGGACGTCGATGGCGTGATGAGTGCAGATCCGAATCGCGTGCCGGAAGCACGCGTTATTGAAAGACTGACCTACAACGAAGCGATGGAACTGGCGTATTTTGGCGCGAAGGTCATCCATCCGCAGACACTCGGACCGGCCGTCCAGAACGACATTCCGGTCATCATTCGCAACAGCTTCAATCCACGACACCCGGGTAGCCGGATCGCCGCTGCACCCGCAACAGCAGACGACATCAAAGGCATTACAGCGATCAGCGGCATGGCTCTCGTTAATCTCGAGGGCTCGGGCATGATCGGTGTGCCGGGTACGGCTGACCGCCTGTTTGCGGCACTCAAGAATGCAGGCGTTTCGGTAACGCTGATCTCGCAGGCAAGTTCCGAACATTCGATTTGCGTTGCTGTGCCGCAGAATGTTGCAGAACGTGCTCGCCAGGTCGTGAGTACTGCCTTCGCCGATGAACTTGCCAGTGGCCAGATACAAAGTGTCGACGTCACCGAGGCGCAGAGCATCGTCGCGGTTGTTGGCGACGGCATGGCTGGCTCACCCGGCATTGCGGGCCGCTTTCTGGGCACGCTGGGTCGCGCGGGCATTAACATTCGAGCTATCGCCCAGGGCTCGTCGGAACGCAACATCTCCGCCGTTGTCGACTCCGACGATTCAACGCGTGCCTTGCGTGCTGCACACTCGGGTTTTTACTTGTCGTCGAAGACGATCTCGATCGGGTTAATCGGCTCAGGAAACGTTGGCAAGACGTTGTTACAGCAGCTTGAAAAACAGTCGCAGCGGCTGGTCGACGATTTCAACCTGGACTTGCGTATACGTGCAATTGCGCGGTCCAAAACGATGTTGCTCGGTGACAGGCGCGTCGACCTCGCAAATTGGCAGGAAGAGTATGAGCAAGGCGCCGTCGATCTTGATCTTGAGGCTTTTCAAAAACACGTGAATCCGGATCACTTGCCACATGCGGTCGTCATTGATTGTACCGCCGAGCAATCCATTGCAGACCGCTATGCCGGGTGGCTTGAGCGCGGCATTCACGTGATTACTCCGAACAAGAAGGCGGGCAGCGGCCCGATTGCCGCTTACGAAGTGCTGCAGTCTCTCGGTAAGCATGGCAGTTCGCACTTCTTTTACGAAACAACCGTTGGCGCCGCGCTACCAATTATTTCGACGCTGCAGGATTTGATCGATACAGGCGATTCCGTACGTTCAGTTCAGGGTATTTTTTCAGGAACCCTGGCCTACCTGTTCAACGTATACGATGGCAAGACTCCGTTTTCAGAAATCGTGCGACAGGCCCGGGATAGCGGCTACACGGAACCCGATCCACGCGACGACCTGTCTGGCATGGACGTCGCGAGGAAGTTGACCATCCTGGCGCGGGAACTCGGTCACAAGCTCGAGCTGGGCGACTTCCCGGTGCAAAACCTCGTTCCGGAGGCACTGCGTGACGGCAGCATCGATGAGTTCCTCGAGCGCCTTTCGGACTACGATGACGACATGAAGACGATGTATGAGGAAGCCCAGGCGGCAGGCAAGCAGTTACGCTATGTTGGTCGACTCGATGCTGACGGCAATGCTGCTGTCGGGCTCGACTCGGTCAGCTCTGATCACCCTTTCAGTAACATCGCATTGACGGACAACATTGTGCAATTCGAGACCGATCGTTATTCATCCACTCCACTCGTCGTGCAGGGGCCAGGCGCGGGCCCGGAAGTAACCGCGGGAGGCGTCTTCAGCGATCTGCTGCGTCTT
>CALZHX010000014.1 GCA_945787435.1 uncultured Woeseiaceae bacterium | reverse complement strand
TTCTCAATTAACACGCTTACTCTGCTCGGTTTTGTGCTGGCAATCGGCCTCGTTGTCGATGATGCGATCGTTGTACTGGAGAATATCGTAAGACGAATTGAGGGCGGCGAACCAACCTTGCTGGCAGCGACCAACGGTAGCCGTGAAATCGGTTTTGCCGTCATCGCCACAACGCTCGTACTGGTCGCCGTCATCCTCCCGGTATCTTTTATGCCCGGCAATATCGGCCTTATTTTCGGCGAATTCGGTATCTCCCTTGCGGCGGCCGTGATCTTCTCCAGCCTCATCGCCTTGACGCTCGTGCCGATGCTGACCTCAAAATTATTCTGGGATAATCGATTGCATCGCGGCTGGGTCGCCCGTGCACTCGACAACTTCTTCCGTGCTTTATCTGAAAGCTACGAGCGCGTCGTTCGGCGGTCCATTCGGCATCCGGTAATTATCCTGGGGGCTGCGCTGGCGATTTTTGCTGGTGGCCTGAGCCTGCTCAACATAATTCCGCAGGAATACATGCCGCGCGAGGACCGTGGTTTGGCGATGATCCGCCTGACAGCACCGGACGGAGCGAGCCTCGAGTACACCCTCAAGTACATCAATGAGGCGGAGAAAATCGTCATGCAAGACGTTGCAGGCGGTGACGTCCTGCGCGCACTCGGTCGCTCCGGAAGCTGGGGTGCTGGAAGTGATGTCAATACGGGTATGGTGATTGGCCCCATGCAAGTGTGGTCAAAACGTGACCGGTCCGCGAGCGAGATTGCGATGGGCTGGAACCGGCAACTGGCGCAATTGCCAGGCGTACAGTCTTTCGCTTTCGCCCCCGGCGCCTGGAGCCTGGGGCAGAGCAGTCGCCCGCTCGCGATCGTGCTCGGCGGCCTGGACTACGATGAATTGGCTGAATGGCGGGACATCGTAGTTCGCGAAGCGCAGAAGATCCCGGGCTTGTCTAATCTGCAATCGAACTATCGCGAGCGCAAACCGAAGATCGATGTACGCATCAACCGGGATCGTGCCGCAGATCTTGGCGTGTCGCTCTCCAATATCGGGCGCACGCTTGAGACCATCCTTGGCTCGAGGGTAGTGACGACATTCATTGACGGTGGCGAGGAGTACAACGTTATCCTCCAGGGAAGCGATGAGAGACGGCAAACCCCAAGCGACCTGGAGAGTATCTACGTAAGATCTGAAAGCTCCGGGCGGCTAATACCGCTTTCAAACCTGGTCCAACTCGTCGAGATTGCGGGGCCTGTGGACCTGCGCCGATTCGATCGCATGCGATCAATTACGATCTCCGGGACGCTGAATGAAGGTTACTCGCTGGGCACCGCAATCGCCGACCTGGAGAACATCGTCGAGGAGCACCTGCCACCATCGGTACGACTGAACTACGATGGTGAGTCGCGCGACTACAAGAGCACCGGGAATACCGTCTATACAACGTTCCTTCTCGCGCTCGTCATCGCCTACCTGGTGTTGTCTGCGCAGTTCGAAAGCTTCCGTCACCCGCTCATTATCATGACAACCGTGCCACTCGCGATCACGGGTGCCCTGGTCGGGCTCGTTATATTTGGTTCAACGCTCAACGTCTACAGTCAGATTGGTGCAGTCATGCTTATCGGCCTGGCCGCGAAAAATGGCATCCTGATAGTCGAGTTTGCCAACCAGTTACGCGACCGCGGCACGGAATTCCGGGAGGCGGTCATTCAGTCCTCCAAGACACGATTGCGCCCGGTTTTGATGACGAGCATGTGCACAGCAGGTGGTTCGATTCCTTTGATCCTCGCGACCGGTGCAGGTGCGCTCTCCAGGCAGTCGATCGGCGCGGTTGTGTTCTTCGGCGTAACGTTTTCGGTGATATTGACGTTGATCGTCGTGCCGACGGTATACACACTACTCGCGAGAAACACGCACTCGCCCGAATACGTGGCGCAACTCATCGAGAAGCTTAAGGCAGAGGTTACGCCAGGCGCAGCCGAAGAATCGGGCGCATAAAAAAAAGGCCGACAATTGTCGGCCTTTCTTGTACAGGATGTACATGTGTCGCGAAGCACACGGACGTGCGAGAGCGACGTGTTAGGAGTTACGCTTCAGCTGGAACTTCCGCTTCAGCTGCCAGCTCCGTTAGCATGACGACCGCCATCGGCGCAGCGTCACCCGAGCGTGGGCCCGTTTTCAGGATGCGAAGGTAACCACCTGGCCGCTCCTTGAAGCGAGGTCCAATCTCAGAAAACAGCTTGCCAACAGCAGCCTTGTCACGCAGGCGATCAAAGGCCAGACGTCGATTCGCAACGCTGTCCTCTTTCGCAAGAGTGATCAGCGGCTCGACAACTCGGCGCAGTTCCTTAGCTTTGGGTAACGTCGTTTTGATCGTTTCATGCATCAACATCGAGGTCGCCATGTTACGAAACATGGCTTTGCGATGTGAGCTATTACGACCCAGTCGACGACCGGATTTTCTATGGCGCATTATTCTATTCCATTCTTTATGGGGTCAGAGCCTAATGGCTCTGACCCCGACTGTTGTTACGCAGGCATGCCGAGCTCATGCTCGGGACGCAAGCTTGGCGGTGGCCAGTTCTCGAGACGCATGCCCAATCCGAGGCCATGCCCTTCGAGGACTTCCTTGATCTCTGTCA
>CALZHX010000013.1 GCA_945787435.1 uncultured Woeseiaceae bacterium | reverse complement strand
GACACGACGCGAGTACCAGGGTACTGTGCCCGTGCACGTCGACCTGAGTCTGCATTCCGCTTTGTTGACACGTCTTACCCAAGCCGGGCACGTCCAGGTCGATCGCTCAGTTGTTGTAGATGACTGCGGACTGGTAGCGCTAGTCGATGCCTGGATTGCACTGATCGCGAAGACATTCGTGCAACAGTCCCGGTTCGACCCGTTGCACACTGCAGAAACCGAACAGATGCTGCTGGACCGACTGCACAACTGGCTCGCTGCGGCATCGGCTGCGACCAGTGTAAGACTCGATATTGAATATCGTGGCATAAAGCACCAGGCCGAGCTCGAAACACTCGAGTTCGTCTCGGCGGCAGCGCCTTTCTACCATCGCATAGTCAGCAGTTTGCGGGCGTTGTATCGAGCTGATGAAACGCCGGCGCTGCAACTGTCAGATCGGGCTGCCCGAATGCCGGGACTCGCCGATATTTTGAGCGCAAGGGTGGGTGGCGACCTTTATCTGCAGGAATCAGGTGCCACAGCACGCGGTCTGCTGGCGCGTTGCCGTGACATGAAGGCCGGCGATGCTGCCGCCAGCTTCGTGCGCAAACTGCCCTGGGACCAGTCGCCTGTTGTGACCGAAGATTCGGAAAAGCCCAGTTACGGTGGCCACCCGACGCATTTACTGTTCGAAAACAAGGCCTACGCTGTGGACACGCAGCCGCTGACACTTGGCTCGCAGGCGACCGACGGTGGCCGCTGCATCGATCTGCAGCAAGATATGCCGGGCCTGTCCCGCCGTCATTGTTCGCTGCAGCAGGAAAACGGGCAATGCATCGTCCGCGACTACAGCCGCTACGGTACTTTTCTCAACGGCCACCGGATCGACAGCTCGGCAGTATTGCAGGTGGGCGATCTGATTCGGATCGGTACGCCCGGGTTCGAACTGCGACTCATTACGACGGAGACAGGTAATGGCGCGTAAACGCCGGCCTTTCGAAGTCTTCAGCATGTCGTTTCTCGACTGCATGAGCTGCGGTTTCGGCGCAGTAATCCTGTTCTTCATGATCATTAATGCGCAGGTTCGCGAGACAACCGATAATCCATCCAACCTGATGGCCGAGACCCGCCAGATCGAGGTAGAAATACTCGAAGGCCGCAAGAACCTGGTGTTGGCAAAGAACACGGTCGAAGAGCTCACCAGCGAAAAAGACTCTGCTGAAGGCAGGATTGCACAGATCATCGCGCTGATCGAGGAGCTGCGCGCAGAGCTCGCAGAGTATGATTCCGAGACCCTGGCTGAGATCGAGCGTATCGAAAAACTGCAGACCGATATCAAAACGCTCGAAGAAGAAGTCAAACGACTGTTGGCGATGGCTGAGGAAACTGAGTCAGAAGGCAACCGTTTGCGAGAATTCAAAGGCGAGGGCGATCGCCAGTACCTGACCGGGCTCAAACTCGGAGGAGAACGCACGCTGATCCTGATCGACCGCTCAGCCAGTATGCTCGACGACACTATCGTCAACATCATTCGTCGTCGCAATATGCCGATCAACGACAAACTGCGGGCTGTGAAATGGCGCCAGGTTGTCGCAAGCGTCGACTGGCTTACGGCACAATTTCTGCCCGGCAGCGAGTTTCAGATGTACATGTTCAACAACGAAGTTGAGCCGATTATAAAGGGCAGCGAAGGCGTGTGGCTAAAGGCCGATGACGCTACCCAGCTCGACGAAGCGATGCGGGTATTACGGCGCACGGCGCCCGAGGGTGGCACCAATTTGAAAGCGGCGATGGACATCGTGCTGTCGATGACGCCCCCACCCGACAACATTATTCTGCTCGTTGACGGCTTGCCCACGATGGATGCCCCGACCAGTAATCGCAGGACGGTGAGCGGGCAGCAGCGTTCGCGCCTGTTTACTAACGCATTACGTGAACTGCCGAGCAACATTCCGGTCAATATCTTCCTGTACCCGCTCGAAGGTGATTTTGAGGCTCCGTTTCTGTATTGGTTACTGGCTTACCGTTCGGGCGGCTCGTTTATCAGCGTCAGCAAGGACTGGCCGTAGTCGGATGAGGCATTGAGAAGAAAACGTCGCAATATCGAAGCTTTCAGCCTGTCGTTCCTCGACTGCATATGCTGTGGCTTCGGCGCGATCATCCTGTTGCTTGTGCTCAGTAAAATTTATGAACCGGTTATCATCGAAAAAACACAGGACGATCTCGAATCATTGATTGCCCTGTTGCAGCAGGAACTGTTCGATATTCGCGGCGAGACAGCGGTTATCAACCGTGATCTTGAAGATGTCAGGGAGCAAACATCGTCAACCAAGTTGCGCCTGGCCCGACTGCAGGGCGAGCTCAATTCGGTGCAGGGTCAGTATGCTGCGACGCAGAGCGACTCCGAATCGACGCTGGACGAAGGTGACCTCAAACGTACCAAGCAGCAGCTGACCGACGAGATGCGCCGTCTGGCGCCCTATTATCGTCGAGCTGACGACGATGCGGTTGCCGGCATTCCGGTGGATAGCGAGTACGTGATATTCGTTATCGATACGTCGGGGAGCATGCAGCAGTTCAATTGGCAGCGTGCGATCGAGAAGCTCAACGAAACGCTGGACGTGTATCCGCAGGTGAAGGGCCTGCAGATCATGAACGATAATGGCAGCTACATGTTCAAGCAGTACGCGGGTCAGTGGATCCCGGATACGCCGGGCCGGCGCGACGCGATCCGTAACACGATGCGCACATGGCGTCCGTTCAGTGACAGTAACCCCGCCGACGGCATTATCTACGCGATCAGCACGTACTGGTCGCCCGACAAGAAGATCAGCATCTATGTCTTTGGTGACGAGTTCAGCGGCCGCTCTGTCGAAGCCGTCGTGCGTCAGATAGATTACGTTAATCGCGAAGATGAAAACGGCAATCGTATGGTGCGGATTCACGCCGTGGGTTTCCCTTTCTTCTTCGATCCGGGTCGCCAGCCGTCTGATACCACGCGTCGCTACGCCCAGCTCATGCGTATCCTGACCGAGCGCAATGGCGGTACCTTCGTCGCGCTGTCGAACCCGCGGTCCTGACTGCCACTTCTATAGAAAATGGCTTTGCCACTTTGTATAGAAAATGGCTTTGCCACTTTGTATAGAAAATGGCTTTGCCACTTTGTATAGAAAATGGCTTTGCCACTTTTGATCACAATTGATCGCCAGACCCGCATGAAGCGGGCCTTTCGGACACGCTTTTTCGCCTTGTAATGATCCTCACTGTAGCCGCTCTCACATCGAGCGACATTCTTAGGAGGACTAGCAATGCGTAACCTGGTAGCAATCATTCTCATCGTGGCCGTCGCCACATCTTCTCCCGCCATGGCGGCATCCACATCGAAACAGGAAAGCGCAGGTGTTGGTGCCGGTGTCGTTATCGGTGCACTCGCAGGCGGTCCTGCAGGTGCCATCATTGGCGCAGCAATCGGCGCCAAGCTTGGCGACACGATGCACAACAAGGCCTCGACGATCGATACCTTGTCCGGCTCGCTCGATGAGTCGCGCAGCGATGTTGCGATTCTCGAGAGCGATATTCGCGCGCTCAACAGCGACATCGATTCCCTAAGCGAAGAACTCGAACACTTTCAGAAAATTGACCGGCCGCAACTCGTCAGCCTGATGCAAGCCGGTATCGCGATGGACCTGTTATTCCGGACCGACGAACACGTACTCGCAGATGCCACGGGCGGCCGTCTTACAGAACTGGCCAGCGCAGTTGCGCAGATGACAGATGTGCGTGTGCAGCTCGATGGTTTCGCCGACGAACGTGGCGACTCTGACTACAACCTCAAGTTGTCCGAGAAGCGCGTCGAGTTCGTGCGTGAGCAACTGGTTGCTGCAGGAATCAACCCCTCACGAATTCGAGTCTCTGCACACGGTGAGACGCCTGCCCAGGACGAAACTGCCGACAGCTATGCGCTCGAGCGCCGCGTCAGCCTGAAGATTTTTATTGAGGGCGGCAATAATCCTGACTCTTCTACCGAACCATTCGCTTCCACAGCAAACTGAACGTTGAGTTACTCGTAATACCTCTCTTCCCCGCGACTCTTCTCGAGTCTCCTGACTGCCGGCCCTGTGGGGCCGGCTTTTTTCTGCGGTATAGTCCGAACCCATGACTACCAATCTCGTCGATAAACACTGCCAGCCCTGCGAAGGTGGCGTCGAGCCGCTTAGCGCCGACCAGGTTCAGGAGCTCAGGCAGGCATTGCATGAGGACTGGACCGTGAGCGACGACGGTCTCGAGATCTCGCGATACTTCGAGTTTCCGGCGTACAGCCGCTCGCTCGGATTCGCCAACGCAGTCGCGTGGATCGCGATCAGCGAAGGCCATCATCCGGTGCTAACCGTGAGCTACGGGAGTTGTGATGTGAGCTACACGACCCACGCGATCGGCGGTTTGTCGGACAACGATTTCATATGTGCCGCCAAAATTGATCGCCTCGCGGCAGGTGACGCCGGCGCGTGATCGGGATTGCTGAAATAGAAGCCGCGGCGGAACGCCTGGGCGATATCGTCGTCAGTACTCCGTTGCTACAAAGTTCCGAACTGGACAGCGCCGCGGGCGGTACCGTACTAATCAAGCCGGAGTGTTTCCAGGAAATCGGCTCGTTCAAGATCCGTGGGGCATACAATCTGCTCAGCCAGCTCACTCCCGAGCAGGCGAGAAAAGGTGTCGTTGCCTGGTCGTCAGGCAATCACGCGCAAGGTGTCGCACTGGCCGGCAAGTTGCTGGGTATCCATGCTGCGATTGTAATGCCTGCGGATGCACCGGCTGCCAAGCTCGAGAATACGCGCAGGCTGGGCGGTGAGATAATCCTTTACGATCGCTACAGCGAGGACCGTGAAGCGATTGCACGTGGCGTCGCCGCTGAACGCGGTGCGGAAATCGTACCGTCCTACGAGGATGTAAGAATCATCGCCGGGCAGGGTACCGTTGGCCTCGAGATAGCGGATCAGTCCGTTGAACTTGGCGTACCGGTCGACTCGGTACTGATCAACTGCGGCGGTGGCGGTTTGACGGCGGGAAGTGCGGTTGCCTTGAAGGCGCGCTTACCAGGTGTTGACGTGTACACAGTCGAGCCCGAAGAGTTTGACGACACGGCGAGATCGCTCGTGAGCGGCGAACGCGTCGCGATTCGGGATGACGCGCGATCAATTTGCGATGCCTTGCTGACAGACATGCCTGGCCGGCTGACGTTTGACATTATGAGTGAGCACGTCAAATGCGGACTGACGGTCAGCGATGCAGAAGTGCGCGAGGCTATGCGTTTTGCGTTCCGGCACCTGAAAATTGTTGTCGAACCCGGCGGTGCGGCAGGCCTCGCCGCCATACTTGCTGGCAAAGTGGATACAGCCGGAAAGACGACAGCAATAATATTTTCAGGCGGGAATGTGGATGTTGAGTTATTCGCGTCGATTCAGACCGAGCTGGCTTGAGATTTTCTGAGCAGTGTCACGCCTGAGAAAGGTCGCCCTCTCATACTCGTAATCTGCATCGCACGTCTGCGGCGCGCTTCCCAGCCATCGAGCCAGGTCACGATCTTGTCGATTTGCTCGACGTCAGGACGTACGCGACTGGGCGGGCGCATCTCGTGAAGTCCGAGACCGTTCTCTGCCGCGCGCACAAAGTTCTGGCTATCACGCAACACGGCCACGATCGGGATACCAAGAGAGTCGAGAAAGCGCATCAGCCGCTTGAAGCTCTTCGTGTTCTTGCGCGTCCGGTTGGCAATGACGGCGAGCTTGCCTTCGTTGCGATTAACCTTGGCAACCAGCAGCAAGTCGGCAATGCAGCGAGACGCTGCATCGATGTCCATTGGTGATGGCAACACCGGCACAAGGATGCTCGACGAGTCTCGAGTCAGCTCGCGCAGGTCATCGTGATTTATGCTCGCCGGTGAATCGACGATCAGGTTGGCCGTTGCTTCCGGCACACGCAATTGCCAGCTGCGTGTCGCCTGCATGGATTTCTTGTAGGCGGCAATACCATGAATCGGGGGCTGGTCATCGGGTCGGCGCTTCAACCAGGCCGTCGTCGACCCTTGCGGGTCATAGTCCATAATGGCGGGTTGTGGGCCGCGCTGTGCGTAACAGGACGCGATATTCGTGGCGAGAGTAGACTTGCCACAGCCCCCTTTGGGGTTGAGGATGACGATCCTATTCAAGTTGTCTCGTGACGGCGTAATCAGCATGGCCCCTACAATGTGGTGTAAATCGGCCTATCAGTCCTTGCGCCAGTTCACATAATACCAGAGCCGCTCCGGGGCTCCTACATGGCCGCCAATTGAGCCCAGGTCGTCATAATGGTGTCGACCGGGTCGCCTGTACCGTCATTGCTGGCGTAAATGCGGATGGTGACATCCACACCATTGGCTTCGGCAGTCAACGTTGCGCTGCCAGTATCGCTTGTCACGAGCATTACTCCGGCATTCGGATAACCGGTGTCGAATCCCTCGAACATGACCATTGTCGAGTAAGTGAAGGCACCTGAAAGCTCAGAGCTGTCGACCGTTGCCGACGAATCCATCGTGTAAGGCGCGGGGCTCAAAGTGGCGTCAAGAGTCTGGGCCGAGGCGTAGAAGCTCAGGGTGTTGGAGTCGCTGTTGGTATCCGTAGTCATGGAGGTGCCGCTGACGGATGCCTCGACATATGGCGCAGCCAAAGAGTTGACTGTTGCTGTGGCGTCGCCATTGCCCGTTACCACGTCGGCGCCCGACGTAACCTGGAAATTCAAAACGTCCATCGTCATCGTCATATCGTAGGAACCAACCAGGATGTTGCCTTCAAACGCATCAACTTCAGAATCAATTGTGCCGTCTATAACTTCCCCGAGTCCTTCATCGCACATGGCATATTCGGTCAGGATGGTATCTCCGACTGACAGAATGCCCCCCAACAGTACGTTCAGGTCATTAACGTCCATAGTGACTGAAACGGTACCGCCCGACAGGCAATCGACGACCGTCGGTCCCACGGGGACTTTCTGCAGAATCCCCGGCAGGGTACCGGCAATTCGTCCCTGTACGCCTGGTTTGGTCAGCCCACCACCCGGGCTTGACCCGACGCCCGAGCTTCCTGTGAGGTCGGCAATGTCGCCGCTCGTTATGACCGCCTGGTACGCGATCTGAGAAACCTGCATGCCGTTAGCTGACGTGATCGCGAAACCGGCGGGCGGTGGCGGCGGGTTGTTATTGCCCGGGCCGCTAATTCCGCCGTCGCTGCTGCCGCAACCGGCGAGAAGAAAAAGGGGAATCAGTGTGCTGAAAGTTGCGCGTTTCATGGCCAGGCTCCGGAGGGCTTGATATAGAGGATCGACCCAGTGTACTGAGACGGATATTGGCTGGCGTGACGCCGCTCACAAATACCTCGTATCCGGCTACGGAACGGTTATGTAGAATTTCTGCAATATGTCGCATAAGGCCTGCAGCCAAACGCGGCGCAGGGATTAGAACATCTCGCTCGGACCTGGCGTTTCGTCCGAGGGCTTGTCGCGACTCTTGATATGGTCACCCGTGATCATCTTGTCGTAGCTGAGCCCCGGACCGACCATCGGGTAGACTCCGGCGTCGGGGTCGATGATGACCTCGAGGAATGCCGGGCCGTCGAACTCCATGAAGTCCTTGATTGTCCCTTCGATGTCCTTGGGATGTTCCAGCTTGCGTGCGAACCTGAATCCATCCGCCTCGGCAGCTTTGACGAAATCCTTGCTGTGCAACGACTTGTCACTGCCGGACATGCGGCTGTCGTAATACAGCTTCTGCCATTGCCGCACCATGCCGTCGCCGTAGTTGTTGAGCACGACGACTTTAATCGGCAGATTATAGGTCGTCGCCGTCTCGAGTTCGCCAATATTCATGCGAATGCTGGCATCGCCATCGATGTCGACAACGACGCGATCGGGTTTTGCGAACTGCGCGCCAATGGCGGCCGGCAGGCCGAAGCCCATCGTGCCCATGCTGCCCGACGTAAGCCACAAACGCGGTTCCGCGTAGTCAAAGTACTGCGCCGCCCACATCTGGTGCTGCCCCACGCCTGTCGAAATGATCGCTTCGCCCTTGGTGTGACGGTTGATCTCCTCGATGACGGCATAGGGTTGAATCATTTTGCTGTCGCGGTCGTAGTTCAGGCAGTGCTCTTTCTTGAGATGCGCGATCTCGCTGTGCCAGGGCGAATAGTCCTTCTGAAACTCAATTCTCCGGCCGTACTCAAGCAGAGCAGTCAAATCCCGATCAAGTACACCGACCTGGTGCCAGTTAACGCGCTTGACCTTGCCAACTTCGGCGATATCAACATCGAACTGGGCGATATTCTTCGCATTGCGAGCGAATAGCTCCGGGTTACCCGCGACTCGGTCGTCAAAACGTGCACCGACGGCAATCAGGAAATCACAGTCCTCGACTGCGTAGTTCGCGGAGGCGATGCCGTGCATGCCCAGCATGTGCATGGCGAGTGGATGTTGGGTATTGCCGACGCCCAACGCCATCAAGGTGGTTGTGCCCGGGATACCGTATTCATTGGCAAAGCGGCGCAGCGGCTTGGTCGCGTTGCCATTGATGACGCCGCCGCCGGCGTAAATGAGCGGCCGTTCGGCCTGCGCCAGCATCTTGTAAAAGCGCTCGCACGCGGTATCGGTAATGTGGTTCTTGCGCACCGAGTCGAGTCGACGGTGGTAACCGGCAAGTGGCAACGTCCCCTGTCCCTTGTAGTCACCTTCCCAGTTCTGGATGTCCTTGGGGATGTCGATGACGACCGGGCCGGGGCGGCCGGTCCTTGCCAGTTCGAAAGCGCTGCGAATCGTGTCTTCGAGTTTGTCCGCTTCGGTAACGAGAAAGATGTGCTTCGCAACTGCGCCCATGATGGCGGACACACGTGCTTCCTGGAATGCGTCGGTGCCAATAGCCGCAGTCGGAACCTGGCCACAAATAACGACGATGGGGACCGAGTCGGCCATGCAGTCCCGGACTGGCGTGACCGTGTTGGTCGCGCCTGGCCCGGAGGTGACCATGACTACCCCAACTTTGCCGCTGGCCCGGGCGTAGCCTGAGGCCATAAATCCGGCACCTTGTTCATTGGCGGGAACGATTAACGGTATCGCCGCATCACCGTTGTCATTCTTGTGCTGGTCGTTGTATCGAAAGACCGCATCGTAGGTAGGCAGAATGGCGCCACCACTGTATCCGAAGATCGTATCGACGCCTTCGTCGGCGAGCACCTGCACGACCATATCGGCACCCGTCATTCGCGTGCCCGCGAGTGCGTGCCCGGTTGTCGCAGCTGTGTTGGCCTGTTTACTCATGTGTGCTGCTTCGCGTTACGTAAGTGCCCGATTTTTGGCGAGTGTTTACTAATTCCTGTTGCATTGCAATACTCGAATAAAGCGAGCAACATCCGCGGAATATACGGCCGCGTTAGTTTCAACTGAATGTATTGAACGAGATACCATGCGACACGCAATTTCAGTCCTCTTGCAGAATGAAGTCGGTGCCCTAACCCGAATGACGGGAATGTTCTCTTCCCGTGGCTACAACATCGATTCCCTCAATGTCGCGCCAACCGATGATCCGACCGTATCGCGGGTCACGCTGGTTATTTCCGGTTCGGATGCGGCCATTGGGCAGCTGAACACACAACTCGCCAAACTCGTTGATGTCGTCAATATTCATGACATGACGCTGGGCGATCATTTCGAGCGTGAGCTCGCGATCGTTAAGCTCAAGCTCGCCACGGGCGGCCTCGCCAAAGCAATGTCTTTCGCAAAGAGACATGGCGCCGAGATTCTCGACGAGGCGCAAATGAGCTGCACTATCCAGTTAACCGGCCGGGTTGGTGAGATCGATGCGTTTGTCGCTGATGCAGAGACGGTCGGAGACATTTCGGCGGTTGCCCGCAGCGGAAGCGTGGCCGTGTCGAAAGGAGAGGTGACGCTGTCGACGTTTGATGCGCACCACCACCTGTCCGCGTAATCCATGTCCGGGTTTGTACTGTCCGAGTATCGTCGCCTTGTCATCAAGGTCGGCTCTTCACTGCTGATCGACCGCGCCGACAAGGTGCATCGTGGTTGGCTCGAGGGCCTTGCCGAGAACATTGCCACATTGAAGAATAACGGTCAGGAAGTCCTGATCGTTTCATCCGGTGCTATCGCCATCGGCAGCACTGTGCTCGGCATCAACAAGCGACGAGCTCGCCTTGAAGACCTGCAGGCAGCCGCAGCAGCTGGTCAGGTGCAGCTTGTAACCGCCTGGCAGGAAGCGCTTGCTTTGCACGGAATCGCGGCGGCCCAGGTGCTATTGACGCCCGAGGATACCGAGAACCGCCGCCGCTTCCTGAACGCGCGCGGCACGCTGGAGAAACTGCTCGATCATTCCGTCGTACCGATCATCAACGAAAACGATACGGTCGCAACCGAGGAGATTCGCTACGGCGACAACGATCGCCTCGCCGCTCGTGTGGCGCAGCTTGTCATGGCTGACGCGCTGATCCTGTTGTCTGACGTCGATGGTCTGTATACGACCGATCCTGGCAGCGGAGAGGCTGCCGAGCACATTCCCGAGGTCCGCAAGATCTCGGAAGACATCCAGGCGATGGCCGGTGAAACGCGGTCCGACATCGGCAGTGGTGGCATGTCGACCAAGGTCCAGGCGGCGCGCATCGCGACGCATGCCGGTTGTTCGACGGTCATCGCGAGCGGCGCGATCGAGCGGCCTCTCGATGCGCTGGCCTCAGGTGGCACCTGTACCATTTTCCGTGCAGAGGGCACTCCAGCGGCGGCTCGCAAACAATGGCTCGCCGGTGTACTTGAAGTGCGCGGGGAGCTCAGGCTCGACGATGGTGCGGTCAACGCGCTTAACGATGGCAAGAGCCTGCTGCCTGTAGGCGTCGTCGAGGTCGTCGGCAACTTCCGGCGTGGTGATGTCGTAACTCTGGTCGACAGCCAGGGCAACGAGCTTGGTCGAGGCCTGGCCGAGTACTCCAGTGAAGAGGCAGAGCGCCTCAGCGGTTGCCATTCCGAACAAATCGAGGAGCACCTTGGCTATCGTG
>CALZHX010000012.1 GCA_945787435.1 uncultured Woeseiaceae bacterium | reverse complement strand
CCGTCCTGATGATCCTGGCCGACCGCCTTGGACGTCGCTACCGGGATATTTCTGATGTTCGCATCAAGGATGCAGTGTTGATTGGTATCGCCCAGGCGCTCGCCCTTGTGCCGGGCACGTCGAGATCGGGCGTAACCATAACAGCCGCCATGGCTCTCGGATTCGAGCGTCAGGACGCTGCTCGATTCTCGTTCCTGCTTGCCGTGCCTGTCATCCTGCTGGCTTCCATATACTCACTTATCGGCTTGCTGCGGACGGACGCGACGGTCCCCTGGGGGCAACTCGCCATTGGCGTCATTGTTTCAGCTATCGTCGCCTACCTGAGCATTGAGTTCTTCATGCGCTTTGTGAGCCGAATCGGCCTACTGCCGTTCGCCATTTACCGCATGATTCTTGCCGCGGTCATTCTCTATGCGCTCATGTAATGCTTTTCTGTTGTTGCTTCTCGCAAGTGCGTCAGCCCTTGCGGCCGACGGCTATATGATCGGTGTCGGTGCGGAAAGCGACGGTGACGGCGGACTCAGTGCCGCGGTCGTCGGCGGTGTCGGGCTGAGCGAGACAACCTGGTTGTCCGCGGGCCTCGCGAAAAGCGCTGTGGATCTGGTGAGTGGCCGTAAACTCGAGACGTTGTACGCCGACGTCGAGCTCGACCATTTTTTCGACCCCATCGGCATTCGCGTCGGCGCCGCGTACTGGGGCGACTCCGATGTTCTCGAATCGAATGACTGGCGCGCAGCCATGTATTACCGAAACGACACGGCCACGCTGTCGCTGGAGTACGAATTCCGGGACTTCGACCTCGTCATTCCGAGTACGAATTTTTTCATGTCGCGACGCGTCATGTTCGATGCTGACGGGTTCGGTGCGTCTGCCCGCATCAATACCAGTGAAAATACGAGCTTGCGCTTGCGTGGAATCAAGTATGACTACAGCATCCCGTTTCGGCCGGTAGAGAATGTGGATGCCGCCAGCCTCCTTTCGGTAACGCGACTCAGCCTTATCAATACCTTGGTCGACCATCGTGCGAGCGTTTCGCTCAGCATCGACCATGGCCTGAAAAACTGGGACATCGAGCTTTCGACCTGGGAAAATATTCTTGATAAGTCACGGACCCGATCGCTCACGGTCCGTTACCTGATGCCGATGACTGACGAGACCGATATTGAGTTGGGCGTCGGATACGACGATTCGGAGCTCTACGGTGATGTGGCGTTCTTCTCGTTATTCCTGTTTTTCTACGGCGACTAGGCGCGCTGGCGGATCTCACTAACGGCACGAACGCGCGCCTTGCGAATAGCCTGCGGAATTTTGTCACCGTCATTGTCGCTCGCAATACTCCCGGCATCGACAGCCGCCGCCGCGCCAAGCGCCTCGCGCAAATGGGCCGCCTGCAGGTAATCGCGGTGTTCGAATCCTGTCCGACCTCGAGCGTCAGCCTCGCATGCACAAAGAAATTGCTCGAATCGCTGCGGGCGCCGGAAAGCGTCTGTTTTTTCGAGCAGTTTCACGACCGTTTCATCGCGCAATTCAAATGCACGGTGGCAGTGCGTATGAAACTCCGCAACGATCAGACCGAGGTCGCGGCAGGCGCGCGGCACCGGCAGGCGATCTGCCAGGCCCTTGATCAGTTTTCGACCGCGCTTCTCGTGACCCGGATGTGACGGAAGTTCGGAGAGTCTTGTCGTCGCCTTGCCCAGGTCATGCACGAGGGCTGCGAAACGTACTTCGACATCGTCACTGAGTTTCTCGGACTGCTCAACAACCATCATCGTGTGTATACCGCTATCGACCTCAGGGTGCCACTTGACGGGTTGCGGCACGCCAAACAATGCATCGACTTCCGGAAACACGACACGCAGTGCGCCACAGGTGCGCAGTGCCTCGAAGTAGATTCGCGGATTGGGCCCGGCGAGCGCAGATTCGGTTTCTTTCCAGACCCGGTCCGGCACGAGCGCATTCGCTTCGCCGTCTGCCACCATCTGGCGCATCAGGTCACGTGTCTCCGGGGCGATGCGAAAGCCGAGGTGAGCAAATCGCGCGGCAAACTTTGCAGCTCGAAGGATACGCACCGGGTCCTCGATGAACGCGTCCGACACATGCCGGATCAGGCGCCTCTCGAGGTCGTGAAGCCCCCCGAATGGGTCGATCAGCTCACCCGAGTCGTCGATGGCCAACGCATTGATTGTCAGGTCGCGACGGCTGAGATCGTCCTCAATAGTGACGTCGGGTGAGGTGTCGAATGCGAATCCGTGATAGCCGGCCGCTGTCTTCCGTTCTGTTCGGGCGAGCGCGTATTCTTCGTTACTGTCGGGATGCAAAAAGACGGGAAAATCCTTGCCGACCTGCTTGTAACCCTTGCCGGTAAGTTCGTCCGGTGTCGCACCCACAACACACCAGTCCCGCTCACGGACAGGAAGTCCAAGCCGTTCGTCACGAACGGCACCACCTACGAGGTACACTTGCATCGGGCGATTCTAACATCGAGGGCAGACATGATAGTGACGTTCGGCAATCGGTGTTGCCGCAGTCTGATTCTGGGCTTTGCAATTCTGTCGATTTCCGGTTGCTACTACATGCAGGCGGCGCGTGGCCAACTCGATGTGATGAGCAAGCGTGAACCAATCGATGAGCTTATCGAGGCGTCAGACACACCCGAGGAACTTGCAACGCGCTTGCAGCTGGTAAGCGAAGCGAGGCAGTTCGCAATCGATGAACTGCTGCTGCCCGACAATGACAGTTATCGCAGTTACGCGGACCTCGGGCGCGACTACGTCGTTTGGAACGTCTTTGCAGCACCCGAGTTTTCTCTCGATCCGAAAACATGGTGTTTCCCGATCGCCGGTTGTGTGGCCTATCGAGGTTATTTTTCCGAAGATGCCGCACGCCGTAAAGCCGATCAACTCAAAGAGGACGGTCTTGATGTCGCGGTCGGTGGTATCCCGGCGTACTCAACATTGGGCAGGTTCGACGACCCGGTGCTGAACACGATGATGCATTGGGAGGATGCGGACCTGGTCGCTACAATATTTCACGAGCTGGCCCACCAGGTTCTTTACGTAAAAAACGACAGTGCGTTCAACGAATCTTTCGCAACGACCGTTGAGGAAATCGGCATCGAGCGGTGGTTGAGCAGTCGCGATGAGGGCGGCGACTTCAACGGCTATAACGAGCGCCGCGAACAGCGTAGGAAGACAATGGAGGTCATTGCCGAGGCGCGTTCGGACCTCGAAAAGGTCTACGCGTCGTCATTGGCAGCGCACGATATGCGGCGCGCCAAAGAAACCAGGCTTGCGCAGCTGGCCAACGAGCTACCTGCCGAACTCAAAATCGACCTGAACAACGCACGACTTGCCTCAATGAGCCTTTACCAGAGCCGTGTCCAGGAGTTTTGGGCGTTGTACGAGGAATGCGAACGTGAGTTGCGTTGCTTTTACGACCAGGCTAGTTCTTTGCAACCTGCTGAGTCTTCGACGCCGCAGTGACGACGAGCATTTCGTCCGACAGACGTCGCACCTCACCTGTCATGCGGTAGTGGAAGATGGTCTCGGCTGCCAGCACGCGTCGGACGTAACCGCGGGTTTCATTGAACGGAATGTTCTCGATCCATACACGCGCATCCAGGTTGCCGACCTGCGGTAACCATGCGTCAACGCGATGCGGACCGGCATTGTAAGCAGCTGTTGCAAGCACCTGGTTGCCGCCATAACGATCGGCCATCTGGCCGAGATACGTCGTTCCGAGTCGTATATTGCTTTGTGCATTCGTCAATGTGTTGACACCCGAGTACGGCAACCTGATCTCCCGGGCGACCTTTTTGCCGGTTGCCGGCATCAATTGCATGAGACCAATGGCACCGGCACTCGAGCGCACATCGCGCATGAACAGGCTTTCGCTGCGGGCAACGCCATACGCCCAGGTGGGCGATATACTCGCATCCGCAGCGTACTCCTGGAAGGTTTCGTCATAGGGCATTGGGTAGCGTAGCGACAGGTCGTCGTAATCACCGACACTTGCTGCCGCGGCAATCGCGCGCGAATGCCATCCCCAGCGATGCGCGAGAATTGCGGCCTGAGTTTTGTCGGCCTTGTCGAAGAAGCTTACTGCGGCATCCCATTCGGAGCGACCACGGCCATCGAGTCCAACCCGGAACAGTTCCCGCGCACGTGTCAGGTCTGGTCGATCGCCAAGTTCGGCAAGCCGCTTCTCGTCAGCAACGAATGCACTGCCGCCCAGCGCGTAGGGCAGGTCGAGCTCGTCGGCCGCGAGGAAGCCGTAATAGCTGCGCTCTGCCGCGAGCTCGGCGAGAATCGCTTCGCCATCAGGGATGCGGTTGTTGCGCCGTAACGCGATGCCGCGCCAGTACCGCCATTCTTCGGTATCGAGCTCCGCGCCGCTCATCGCATCGATGTCGGTGAGCAGGTTCGACCAGTCTTGTTTCCGCAAGCTCAAGCGCGCGCGCCAGCGCATAACCTCATCGCTTTGCGCGGCCAGCGGCAACCTGGTCAGCAGTTCGTAGCCACCCGGCAAATTGTCTCGCGCTGTCCACAATGCGATGTGTCTTGATGTGCGCAGCTCCTGTTCGGCGCTGAAGCGCTTGCCCTTCGAGATGCCGGTCCAGAGTGTGAGGGCGAGCTCAGGGTCGTCATAGGTGATGCGCTCGATAGCGTATACGAGCTGCTCTCGCGTTGCGGCATCATTGGTCCATTTCTTGTCGTTGCGCACGAACGACGCGGGATTCCGCTGTGCGGTAATCCATTGGCTCGCGATATCGATGTGTTGCTGGTCGATTGACTTGCCGAGCCAATGCGCTATCGAAAACTCGCGCGCATCTATCGCGAGCTCAAAACGCCTTATGTACTGAGTTTTGCGTAGATGATTCTCATCGCTCAGGAAGTTGAAGACCGGGTCGCACTCGCCGACCTGGCTTTCGCCAACCGTCCACAAGTCGACAGCGCGGTTCACGACGCGCACTTTACGTCCTGCTTCGAGTTCGGCCTGCAGCGCCAGGCAGTCGAGTTTGGCAACGTCGAGTCCCTGGTAGAACTGTTGGTAGATGCTCAGGTAGCTATCAAGGCGGCCAACGCGCGCCAGGTGCAGTGCGTAGTGGTAGCGTAGCTCGCGCGCTGGCTTGAGGGTGCCGTAGTGATCCAGGAAATCCTCAACCTGGCCGTGATCGATTTTTTTCAGGTTGGCGCGAAACCAGGCGGCTCGAAGATCGGGGTACAACGTATAGTGCTCGAGAGACTGGCGCTCGGCAGCGCTGAGCGCTTCGACAGCGTCCCAGTTGCCGCGTTCGACATCCGCGTACACGCGTTTGAAGAGTTCCCGCTGTGAATCCAGAGCATTGTCGGCCAATATGACCGGGCTGGCCGCAAAAAACAGCAGCGCCGCAAGGCACGCATGAATCCGTTGAGCTGTGTTTCGCGTCAGAGGCATCGTTAGAAACAGAAGCTACATGAGCCTCCGATTCTAACGTATTTGCAGGCTGACGTAATTGGACAGTTAACGTATTTGCAGCATTAGGGATCGATCGCCGCGCTTCACGAGCAAGAACAGAATTCTGTTGGCACGGGCAAGCTCACTGAGTTGTTGCAGGTTGCGAACGGCACGACGATTCACGGCCGTAATCACATCACCGGCACGAATGCCGCGCTGTGCCGCCGGGCTTCCATCCTCGACGTCAGTCACCTCGATACCGCCCTCAGCGCCGCTCGACGTGGTAAACGTGGCGAACCGGGCACCCTGCAAGCCCGGGTGAATATCGGCGCCGGCGCTGCGAGCAGTCTGTTGTTGCTGGAGTATCGCGGTTGTGTTCCTGGTTTTGCCATCACGGATGTAGGTGATATTGACGTCCTCGCCCGATCCCATCAGGCCGATCGCATTGCGCAGATTCGAGGCATCGTCGATCTTGTTGCCGTCTACCGCAACGATGATGTCGTCAATCCTGAGGCCGGATTTTTCGGCGGCGGAACCAGGGACAATCTCGGTGATCAATGCTCCCTGGTCGACAGAGGCATTCAACGCTTCAGCGGCTTCAGCGTCGATACCCTGGATGGTCACGCCGAGCAGGCCACGGCGCACCTCGCCAAAGTCGAGAATCTGATTCATTATCGAGCTGGCAATCTCGGTTGGAACCGCAAAGCCGATGCCGACATTGCCGCCGGTGCGGCTGACGATCATGGAATTTATGCCGACGAGTTCTCCGTTCATGTTCACGAGCGCTCCACCCGAGTTGCCGGGATTAATCGAGGCGTCCGTCTGGATGAAATCCTCATAACCGTTTCGGTTGAAGCCGGCGCGGCCCAGTGCACTGACAATGCCTGAGGTCACGGTATGGCTAAGCCCGAATGGATTTCCGATCGCCAGCACGAAATCGCCAACCCGAACGATTTCCGAGTCACCAATGGGCATTTCGACCAGGCCTTCGGCCTCAACCTTGATCAGGGCGATATCCGTGGCCGGGTCTGAGCCGATGATCTCGGCATCGTGGGTTGCGCCGTCCATCAGCGTTATCTGGATTTCGTCGGCGTTGGCAACGACGTGGTGATTCGTGAGGATGTAGCCACGCAAGGCATCAACGATGACACCCGAACCCGCACTAACGGCTTCGCTTGCTCCTCCGGGCACGTTGGGCCCGCCAAAAAAGCGCCAGAACGGATCGTCACCAAACGGGTTTCGCTGAGCTACCGTCTGGGAGACGCGAATGTTCACAACCGCTGGCGAGGCTCTCTCGACAAGAGGCGCCAGGCTGGGCAGCGCCTGACCGTCCACGACAGCAGGCATTTGTGCGGTTGCAGTTGCCGATATGGCGAGCAAAAGGCCGGCAAGAGCCAGTCGTATATTCGAAATCATCGTGTTCCTCATGACAAAATCAGACCAAGTTCGAGCGGGTCAGTTCATCCAGGGCCGGCACGGGCCAGCAATTAACGCATGGAGCTGGCCAGTTCATTAAAGCAAAGATGCCCGATCGCAACAAAGCGTTGCAACCAGGCAATCTGGCGTTGCGTCTCAGGCGGCTTCGACTGTAATGCGTCGCGGCTGCACTATTGGCTGCTTCGGAATTGACACTTCGAGGATGCCATTGGCGCTTCTCGCGGCAATGCCCTCGGCGTCTGCGGTTTCCGGCAGCGTGAAACGGCGTTCGAAGCGGCCACTGACGCGCTCAAAGCGACGCACACCTGTCGCTTCTTCATGTTGTTCGGTGTGGCGCTGGCCAGCAATCGTCAGAACGCCATCTTCCATACTGACATCGATTTCTGAGCGATCTACGCCCGGGACATCGGCTCTGAGCAGGAAGTGGTCCTTTTCCTCGACAATATCGACAGCAGGAACCCAGTCAGAAACGGGTGTTTCCGGGCCGCTGCGCCCACTGCGGCGGGCTTGAATGCGGTCCAGATCGCGCTGCACAAGGTCGGCAATCGACCATGGTTCGAAACGTACAAGATTCATCATTTTCTCCTGGCAAGTAACGGACGAAGCACGGAAAATAGTGATCGTCAAAAAGCTCTTGCTGGGAAAATGGGGTCGTCAAAACGCAATTCAAGAGCTTTTTTCGCCGATCGGGCCGGTCGCATATGTGCTTTTTTTGACAATCTCAGCGTTTCACTTAGTGCCACTATATGTAGTGGATAAAAAATTTCACAAAAGCGTCATTTTTTTTCCCATGTTTTTAAAGGACTTACTTCAAAACAATTTGTAACTCATTGTTTTTCAATTTAAAAAACCTTTGGAGAAAAATCCGACAAACCCTTGACAGTCGGCCGTTACGGGCATAATCTTGTCAACGTTCGGACACAACATCTTGTGTCCAATCATAGAAGGAAACGAGGCCAATTCTGGCACTCGCCGCGTAAAAAGACACGCGCGGTGGGCGGGTCGCTGTTTCTCTTCGAAAAGTGCAAAAAAAGAGTGATCTCCAAAAACTGGGGATAAACGGGGTCTCCACTACGGAGAAAAAGGGGAGAAGTTAGACCAATGAAGTCAGCCGTTCATATGGATGCGCACACGGTCACCGACATCGAATTTCAGGCAGCATCGATCGATATTTGGGACGCCAAATATCGGCTTACTGCCAAAGACGGTAATACGATAGACGACACGATAGACGACACGTATAAACGCGTGGCGAATGCACTGGCAGGTGTCGAAGTCGAGTCGAAGCGTGAGCATTTCTACAAGGAATTTCTCTGGGCGTTGCGTAGCGGAGCCATACCCGCCGGGCGCATCATTTCCAACGCCGGTGCCCAGGAGCACAAGCCGGCCACATCGACGATCAACTGCACCGTGTCCGGTACGGTGGGTGATTCGATGGACAATATTCTCAACAAGGTCCACGAGGCCGGACTCACACTGAAAGCCGGCTGCGGCATCGGCTATGAGTTTTCGACGCTGCGACCGAAGGGTGCCTACGTTAGCGGCGCTGGCGCGTACACTTCGGGGCCGCTGTCGTTCATGGATATCTACGACAAGATGTGCTTCACGGTATCGTCGGCAGGTGGACGCCGTGGCGCGCAGATGGGCACATTCGATGTGGGTCACCCGGACGTCATGGAGTTTATACGCGCCAAGCGCGAGGATGGGCGCCTGCGGCAGTTCAACCTGTCACTGCTGGTCACTGACGAGTTCATGCAGGCGGTTATTAATGAGGACGACTGGGCGCTGGCATTCCCAGTAACGCAGAAGGAACTTGACGACGAAGAACTCGACATCAACGACAACGCACAGTTCGTGTGGCGTGAATGGCCGGAGCCCGGTAATTACGTCAAGGACAAGCAGGGTCTCGTCGCCTGCAAGATATACAAGACTCTCCCGGCACATCGTGTCTGGGACCTGATCATGGCATCGACCTACGATTTTGCCGAGCCAGGTTTCGTGTTGATCGACAAGGTCAACGAGATGAACAACAACTGGTTCGAGGAAAATATTCGTGCGACGAACCCGTGTGGTGAGCAACCGTTGCCGCCGTATGGGTCGTGCCTGCTAGGTTCGGTCAATCTGACACGCTTTGTCGTCGACCCGTTTACAGACAAGGCACGATTCGACTGGGACGCGTTCCGTAAGGTTGTCAAAACATTCACTCGCATGCTCGACAACGTCGTCGAAATCAATGGTCTGCCACTCCCGCAGCAGCGCAATGAGATCCAGAGAAAACGCCGCCATGGCATGGGTTTCCTGGGCCTGGGGTCCACGATCACGATGATGCGTATGCAGTACGGTGATGAGGGCGCCGTGGAGTTCACCGAGGCCATCGCGCGGGAGCTCGCGCTTGCCGGGTGGGAAGAGGCGCTGGAGCTGGCCAATGAGAAGGGGCCGGCGCCGATCATGACTGAGCAGTTCGAAGTCACGGAAGAGATGCTGCGCAAACGGCCTGAAATGACGGCAGACGGATACCAGGTCGGTGACAAGGTGCCTGGTCGCATATTGCACGCGCGCTACAGTCGCTACATGCAACGTGTTGCTGCCGAAGCGCCGCAGCTGGTCGACAAACTAGCCGAAGTGGGCGCGCGATTCACGCATCACAGCTCGATAGCACCGACGGGCACAATCTCCCTGTCACTGGCGAACAACGCGAGCAATGGCATCGAGCCGAGCTTTGCGCACCACTATTTCCGCAACGTCATTCGCACGGGCAAGAAGACGAAGGAGAAGGTCGACGTCTATTCGTTCGAGATGCTCGCGTACCGCGAACTCATTGACAAGGATGCGATGCCGGCTGGCGCAAGTGTAGACGGCGAGGGAACGAGCCTGCCGGACTACTTCATTACAGCGGAAGACGTATCGCCGAAAGCGCATGTAGATATACAGGCGGCGGCACAGAAGTGGATCGATTCATCGATCTCGAAAACGGCTAACGTGCCTACGGATTACGCCTACGAGAACTTCAAGGACATTTACCTGTATGCCTACGAGCAGGGATTGAAAGGGTGCACGACCTTCCGCTTCAATCCGGAGGCATTCCAGGGTGTGCTGGTTAAAGAGAAAGACCTCAAGAACACGGTCTACAAATTTGAGCTTGCCGACGGTTCAACCGTCGAGCTGAAGGGTGACGAGGAGATCGAGTACGACGGTGAGGTACATACCGCCGCAAACCTCTTCGACGCGCTGAAAGAAGGCTATTACGGAAAATTCTGAGCAAACAATGATTAAAATAGAAGAGAAAATCGTCGGTTATGGCGTCGCACAACCCGAGTCCGCGGAGAAATCCGCGAAACCCGAATTCAAGCGCGAAGGTGGTGGTGGCGATCGTGCTGAAGTCATACGAATGCATGAGAAGCTCGAGCGCCCGGAAATGCTCGTGGGCTCGACCTACAAAGTGAAAACACCGATCTCCGATCACGCGATGTACGTCACGATCAATGACATCATCCTGAATCAGGGAACAGAGCACGAAAAGCGCCGGCCGTTCGAGATTTTCATCAACTCCAAGAACCTGGATCACTACCAGTGGATCGTGGCGTTGACGCGCATCATCTCTGCCGTGTTCCGCAAGGGCGGTGATGTCGCATTTCTCGTTGATGAGTTAAAGGCCGTGTTTGATCCGCGTGGCGGCTATTGGCAGGCAGGTGGCAAATTCATGCCGTCGATCATCGCCGAGCTCGGCTACATCGTCGAGAAACACCTGATTGCCATCGGCCTGATGGCGGCGCCAGGTCTGGACGAAGCGCAGCAGCAGCTGCTCGCTGAGAAACGCGCCGAGTACGAAGAAGGGCAGAAGCAACAGGATGCATTCTCGAAGAGTGACTACCCTGAAGGTGCCCAGCTCTGCGCGAAGTGCAGCACCGCAGCCGTGATCATGATGGATGGCTGCATGACCTGCCTGTCTTGTGGCGATTCCAAATGCGGATGACCGGGAGCTAACGCCGCTTCTCGGACGCACGAGTGCGTGTTCTCTACAACCTTCTGATATACCTGCTGCAGATTCCTGTGGCCGCATACCTGATCGTACGTGCGGTGCTGAATGCCAGCTATCGCGACCGCTTTGGCCAACGATTCGGCGTCGGCTTCCCACAACTCGACAAGTGCATCTGGCTACACGCCGTCTCGGTCGGTGAGGTCCAGGCTGCCGTGCCGCTGATTCGTGCAATCGGCAAGCGTTTTCCAAACCAGAACATGCTGATCACGACGGTAACGCCGACCGGCGCGGCTCGTGTGCAGGCGAATTTCGGCAATACCGTCAGCCATTGCTACATTCCTTTCGAGATGCCCATCGCCGTTGACCGCTTCTTTGCATCCGTCAATCCTAAACTCGCGTTGATCATGGAAACGGAGATCTGGCCCAATCTGTACCGCGGCTGCGGGCTTCGGGAAATTCCACTCGTTCTCGTCAGCGCCAGAATCTCGCCTAACTCCGTCGACAGATACCGCAAGTTTCTGCCGCTGTTTCGCGAGACGTTGTCGCACGGAATCATCATCGCGGCGCAAAGCGAAACCGATGCTGAGCATTTCCGTTCACTGGGTGCAAGTCCCGTGCGCACCTGGGTCACCGGGAACATAAAGTTCGATATCGAGTTGCCATCCGACCTGGCTGCACGCGGCACCGAGTTTCGGCAGCAGTACTTTGGTGATCGGCCCGTCTGGATCGCGGCGAGCACGCACGATCAGGAGGAACAAGAGGTTCTGAGTGCCCATCGGACCCTGCTAGAGAGCTATCCGGACCTGCTACTGGTGCTGGTTCCCCGGCATCCCGAGCGATTCGCAGCCGTTGCGGACATGATCGACAAGGCGGGTTTCGAAAAAGTCTCGCGGACCGAGGAGCGACCGTGCGCTGCCGAGGCAAGTGTATTCCTCGGTGACACGAT
>CALZHX010000011.1 GCA_945787435.1 uncultured Woeseiaceae bacterium | reverse complement strand
ATCTGCGCGTATGATATGGGTTATTGCCGGTACTGGATTCCATTCGAACGTGCTTGAAATGTCGACTTCCAATCAGGATTTACCTAGAAACAGCGGCGATCAGGCCGCCATTTTCGAACGAGCCGAGCAACTGATCGCCGCACAGGCGTCGAGCCCGGCGGCGCAGGTCTGCATCGACGAGGGCCGGGAAATTGCCGCGATAGTCGAGTCGCTTGGACTGCCGGATGAGCTGCTCGCGGCCGCCTGCCTTTACCCGCTTGTTCGGGAAGAAATAGTCGATAATAAAACGTTAGAAAATAATAACTTGGGGGTTATTTCTCGAATTATTATTGACTTGGTACAACTGGGTCACTTCGCGTTACCGGCCGGATGGGAGCCTGGCGAAGCGCTCGCTGCTAGGCAGTCAGAGGCTCTCAGGAAGATGCTGCTCGCGGTGGTCTCCGACGTGCGCCTCGTTCTGGTACGTATTGCTGAACAGCTGTACCGCATGCGCAAAGCGAAAGACGCCCCGCAGGAGGAACAACGCTCAATTGCGATCGAGACGCGCGAGATATACGCCGCGCTCGCCAACCGGCTCGGTGTCTGGCAACTGAAATGGGAACTCGAGGATCTCGCGTTCCGCTACCTGGATCCCGATACCTACACACAGATTGCGAACGCTCTGAAAGAAAAACGCGAAGAAAGGCTCGGCTTTATCGAGCAGGTGAAATCGACGCTCCAGACCGAGCTCGACAGACAGGGTGTAAAAGCCGATATCTCAGGCCGGGCGAAACACATCTACAGTATCTGGCGCAAAATGCAGCGCAAGGATAGTGGCCTCGAAGCGCTGTACGACATTCGCGCCGTCCGGGTCCTGGTTGAGGACGTCAAGGACTGCTACGCGGCACTGGGCGCCGTGCACAACCTCTGGTCCTATCTGCCCGGGGAGTTTGACGACTACATCGCAAATCCGAAGGACAACGATTACCAGTCGTTGCACACGGCCGTCGTCGGCCCGGACGGCAAGACGGTCGAGGTGCAGATTCGCTCTCATGATATGCATCGCCAGGCCGAACTCGGCGTCGCCGCGCACTGGCGCTACAAAGAAGGTCGCGCATCGCCAGCAGCGTTTGATCAGAAGATCCGTTTTCTACGCCAGTTGCTCGAACCAACAGAAGAAGGTGAAGACCTGCTCGCACAGATCCGGGATGACGTCTTCGAAGATCGCGTTTATGGAGTCAGCCCGAAAGGCGATGTTGTCGAATTGCCTGCCAACGCGACACCGCTCGATTTTGCCTATCACGTGCACACACAAGTCGGACACCGGTGCCGCGGTTCCAAGGTCAACGGACGCATCGTGCCACTGACCTACAAGGTACAAAACGGCGACAAAATAGAGATCATCACAGGCAGCCAATCCAGCCCAAGTCGCGACTGGCTCAGCCCCAAACTCGGCTACCTTGCCAGCGCACGCAATCGGGCGAAGGTTCGCAACTGGTTTCGGCACCAGGATCGCGATCAGCACCAGCGCCAGGGCCGGGACATCCTCGACCGCGAGTTATCGAGGCTGAATGTTCGGGATGTGGCTACTGACGAAATTGCTCGCCAACTCAAGCACAAGAATACCGACGCGTTATGTGTCGCCCTTGGCGCCGGCGACATGACCTCCGCGGCGATTGCCACAGCGCTGCAGCATCTGCGCGGTGACGATCTGCCGGAAAAGGTGCGCCGCCCGCGCGCGGCGAAACGCAAGCAGGAACGGACTGATGCCGTAGCCGTCAGCGGCGTGGGCGACCTGCTCTGTAATTTCGCGCGTTGCTGCCGGCCGGTACCGCCCGAGCCGATCGTCGGCTATATCACACAGGGTCGTGGGGTCAGCATTCACCGCCAGGACTGCGGGAATTTCCTTGGCCTCAATCAGCGCAGCCCGGAGCGCATCATCGAAGTCGGCTGGGGTCTGTCCGAGTCAGCAACCTATCCCGTCGACCTGGTCTTGCGGGCGCACGACCGCAACGGGCTCATTCGTGACATCAGTACCGTACTGGCTGATGAAGGCGCGAGTGTTACCGAGCTGTCGAGTCACACCGACAGGAAAACGATGCAGACGGTCATGAACATCAGCGTTGAAATCAGGGACCTGCCGACGTTGAGCACCGCGATCACGCGACTTGAGCAAATACCCAACGTCGTTTCGGTCAGGCGCAAGGTTTAGTCCGCGCTCGGTTTTGGACCACCCTTGCCCTTCGCGATATCGGTCGCCAGCGCCATCATTGATGTCAGGTCTCCAAGATTTGCCGGCACGACGTAGGTATTGCCTTTCTTCGCAAGATTGCCGAATTGCGCAACATACTGCTCCGCGATGCGCAGCTGCATGGCCTCGGCGCCGCCCTGTGCGTTAACAGCAAGCGCAACCTTGGTGAGGCCTTCAGCGGTCGCCGACGCAACGGCAAGAATAGCTTCCGCCTCACCCTGCGCCTCGTTGATCTGCTGCAATTTCGCAGCTTCAGATTCCTTAATAACACGTTGCTTTTCGCCTTCGGCCTCGTTGATCTTGGCGTCACGAACACCTTCCGAGGTCAGCACGACCGCTCGCTTTTCACGCTCGGCGCGCATCTGTTTTTCCATCGCGCTGAGTACATCATGCGGCGGATTGATGTTCTTGATTTCGTAGCGCAGTACTTTGACGCCCCAGGGGTCCGACGCCTTGTCGAGTTCCGCTACGACATTCGCATTGATCGTCCCCCGTTCCTCGAACGTACGGTCAAGAGCGATCTTGCCGATTTCCGAACGCAGGGTGGTTTGCGCGAGCTGCGAAATAGCGAACATGTAGTTGCCGATACCGTAGGAGGCACGTGCCGGGTCCAGCACCTGCATGTACAACACACCGTCGACGCCAACCTGAACGTTGTCATTCGTAATGCAGATCTGTTCAGCGATATCGACAGCCTGTTCTTTCAGCGTGTGCTTGTAGGCAACGCGCTCCATGAACGGAATCAGGATGTGAAATCCGGCGTCGAGTTTGCGGCTGAATTTGCCGAGACGCTCGACAACGTATGCGTTCTGCTGCGGCACGATGACTGCTGTCTTCAGCAGGATAATGACTACGACAATGACGACCGCTAGCGAGACAATAAGTGAGGTATCCATAATGATTTCCTTTGCCGCTGCTTACTCAGCTTCGACTTTGAGTGTCAGTCCGTCGACTTCGACGACCCTTGCGTCGCCACCGGCAGTGATAGCCGATTCTCCGACGTTCTCGACGTTCCAGTCACTGCCGCGATACTCGGCCCGGCCACGCGCACCAGGCACAATTTCTTCAGCGACCCTGACCACTTCACCGGCGTATTTTTGCTCGTAACCCTGGCCGCCTTGTCGCAGCTTGTTGTAAAGCGCTGCACGGAATGTGACAAAGAAAGTCAACGACACAATAGCGAACGCCAACCACTGGCCCCACTCCGGCAGCGTTACACCGAACAGAGTTGCCAATCCGACGATCGCCGCGGAAACGCCGAGAAAAACGAGATAGAACTGCGCATCAACTGCGAAAAGTTCGGCACCGAGTAAAACGGCACCAAGGATCATCCAGGCCCACCATGTCATAGCACAACTCCTTGCGTTGGTATGGTGACACTATAGCGCGAGATTTCCGCTACTATGTATGGCCTTTTGCGAAAAATTCAAGTGGCGTCGGCATGCAGGAGATCGTCAACACGATAAGTGGGCTGATTTGGGAGCCGGTTCTTATCTACCTTGCACTGGGTACAGGCCTGTTTTTCTCAATCACTACTCGATTCGTGCAAGTACGAATGTTCAGGGAAATGATCCACCTGCTGTTCTCCGGCAAGGAATCTGATCGTGGCATTTCATCATTCCAGGCATTAGCTGTTTCGCTATCCGGCCGCGTCGGAGTCGGTAACATTGCCGGGGTTGCAGCTGCCATAGGCATTGGCGGCCCTGGCGCCGTTTTTTGGATGTGGATCGTCGCGTTCCTGGGCTCCGCGACGGCATACATCGAATCTGCACTTGGCCAGATCTACAAGGAAGAGGACGAGGGCCAGTTTCGCGGCGGCCCTGCCTACTATTTCGAGAAGGCGCTGGGGCAGAAATGGTACGCGTGGTTATTTGCGCTCTCTACTATCGTTGCGGTCGGCGTATTATTGCCAACGGTTCAGTCAAACAGCATCGGTAACGCTGCTGAACTCGCTTTTGGCGGCGGCGGCATGCTGCAAACCGGGTTTGGCGATATCAGTTATACGAAATTTGCCGCCGCGGTGATTGCCGTGGCATTTCTCGGCATCATTGTCTTTGGCGGCGTAAAACGCATCGCGCACTTCACACAGATCGTTGTGCCTTTCATGGCGCTGGGCTACATCTTAATGGCCCTGGTTATTATCGGCATACACATCACCGAATTGCCGGGGATCATCGCCTTGATCTTCACCGACGCGTTCAGCCCGATGGCTGGTGTCGGCGCTGCTGTCGGCTGGGGCGTCAAGCGCGGAATATACTCCAATGAAGCAGGCCAGGGCTCAGGTCCACACGCGGCCTCAGCGGCCGAAGTTCAGCACCCCGCGCAACAGGGACTCGTGCAGGCATTCTCCGTGTACATCGACACGTTGTTTGTCTGTTCTGCAACGGCGTTCATGATCCTGATTACGAACCAGTACTATGTCACCGGAGTCGACACGGCAGTCAGTGGTGGCGTTTTGCCCACCGATGTCATTGCCAACGGCCCGGCGTTTACGCAGTACGCCCTCGAAAGCGTGATGGGCGGATTCGGCAAGGTCTTCGTGGCTGTCGCCCTCTTATTCTTTGCCTTCACACCGTTTCTTGCTTACTACTCCATTGCTGAAACCAATGTCGCTTACATCCGCCGGACGTTCAGATTCCCCGGGGAACTGACAATTCTGAAATTCGTTCTTCTGGGCTCCGTCTTCTACGGCACGGTACGCACCGCAGACCTCGCCTGGGGACTCGGCGACATCGGCGTCGGAATAATGGCATGGCTCAACATCGTCGGTATCCTGATCCTGTTTTTCATGGGCAAGCCGGCGATCAAGGCACTCAAGGACTATGAAGCGCAGCGCAAAGCCGGCGTCGAGAATTACACATTCGACCCGAAAGCTCTCGACATAAAGAACGCCGATTTTTGGGAGAATCGAGACTAGCGGTTTGTGTAGTTCAGTGCGCGCTTGTCGGCCGCAAGCGCTGCTTCATGGATAGCCTCTGCCAGCGACGGGTGCGCATGAATCGTGCGCTGCAGGTCCTCGGTGCTCGCCGAGAACTCCATCGCAAGCACGGCCTCGGAGATTAGCTCTCCGGCCATCGGTCCGACGATGTGCACGCCGAGAATTTCGTCATCGTCTTCAGCTGCGATAATCTTGACCATGCCGCTTGTTTGTTCGAGCGCTTTGGCACGTCCATTTGCAGCAAACGGGAAAGAACCCGTTTTGTAAGCACGACCACTTGCCTTGACCTCTTCTTCTGTCTTACCTACCCAGGCAATCTCCGGCGCGGTGTAAAGAACCGAGGGGATAACGTCGTAGTTCACTTCTGAGATCTCGCCCACGATCAGGTCAGCGACCATGACGCCCTCTTCCGATCCCTTGTGCGCAAGCATCGGTCCGCGGACACAATCGCCAACCGCGTACACACTCTTGACGGCCGTGCGGCACTCATCATCGACAACAATGAAGCCACGCTCGTCCAACTGGATACCCGAATCGTCGGCCAAAAGGCCGTCAGTGAAAGGTCGTCGACCCACCGCAACAATGAGTTTGTCCACCTCGATGGACTGCGCGCCACTGCCATCTTCGTAGTCAACCTTGACACCGCTTTCGGTTGTGGCCGCTGCTGTCATTTTCGCACCGAGCTTGATGTCGAGACCCTGCTTCTTGAATTCTTTGGCGGCAACAGCTGCGACATCGCGATCTGCCATGAACAAAAAGTCATCCATGGCCTCTATGATCGTTACCTTGGCGCCAAGTCGCGCCCAGACGCTGCCAAGCTCGAGACCAATAACGCCCGCACCAATCACGCCCAGTGTTGCCGGCACTTCATCGAGCTCAAGGGCATCCCAGGAGTCGATGATCTTGTCGCCATCATACGGAGCGACGGGAAGTTCGATGGGAATCGATCCCGAACCCAGCACTACGTTTTTCGCGTCGAGAATCTCGACGTCACCGTCGACAGGTGTGAATTCAACCTTGCGACCGGCAAGCAACTTGCCGTGACCAACAAGGCCCTCCACTTTGTTCGCTTTGAACAAGCCGGCGATGCCGCCCGTCAGTTGTCGCACGATGCCTGCGCGCCGCTTCTGCATCGCAGCAATATCAATACCGAGGTCACCAGTCGAGATTCCGTGCTTCTTGAACTCATGTTGCGCGCGGTGATACAGCTCGGACGATTCGAGTAGCGCTTTCGATGGAATGCAGCCGGCATTCAGACAAGTGCCACCAAACGCGTTCTTGCCATCCCTGTTTTTCCATTCGTCGATACACGCAACACTCAAACCTTGCTGTGCGGCACGAATAGCAGCGATATAGCCGGCCGGGCCGGCGCCGATGACAACGACGTCGTAAGTCTTGCTCATGTAATCCTCTAAATGTTTAGCAATAATCTGCCCGGATCCTCAAGCAGTTGCTTGATAGTAACCAGGAACTGCACGGAATCCTTGCCGTCAACGATACGGTGATCGTAGGTCAATGCGAGATACATCATCGGCCGTACGACAATCTCGTCATCGACAACCATAGGACGCTTCTGGATTGCGTGCATACCAAGAATCGCGCTTTGTGGCTGATTCAGAATCGGCGTGGACATCATGGAGCCGAAGATACCGCCATTGGTAATTGTAAATGTGCCACCCGTCAGCTCGTCCATGCCAATCGTCCCGGCCTGCGCCTTCTCGGCCACGTCGCCGAGCTCGCGCTCGAAATCTGCGAAGCTCATCTGGTCCACGTCACGAATCACCGGCACCATCAGGCCTCGTTCGGTGGAAACGGCGATGCCGATATCGTAGTAATTATGATAGATAACATCAGTGCCTTCGACCGACGCGTTTACAACCGGGAACTTCTTCAACGCTTCGGTCGCGGCTTTCGCGAAGAACGACATAAAGCCAAGGCGTACACCGTGTTGTTTTTCGAACGATTCTTTGTAACGACCTCGCAACGACATCACTTTCGTCAGATCGACTTCATTAAACGTCGTTAACATCGCGGCCGTTTGCTGTGCGTCGATCAGCCGCTCCGCAATTCGCGCACGCAGTCGCGTCATTGGTACACGCTGCTCGCTGCGTTCAAAACCAACAGCATCCTGGTCGTCGATTACGACCGGTGCGGGATCACCCGGCGTCACATTACTGCTATCGTCCGATTTCAGAAACGACAAAACATCAGCCTTGGTAATACGGCCGTCTTTGCCGGTTCCGATGATCATCGTGTCATCGAGATCGTGCTCGTCGAGCAAGCGGCGAACGGCCGGGCTTGTTTTTGGCGCCTTTACTTCTTTCTCAGGCTTCGGTGCCGCAGCTTTCTGCGGAGAAGATGCCTTCGGAGTTTCTTCGGAGGAGCTTGCGCCTTCTTCGAGAATCGCCAGTACGTCGCCGGCCACAACCGTCGCGCCATCCTCAATCCTGATCTCCTGCAATACGCCCGAGGCTGGCGCGGGTACTTCCAGCACGACTTTATCTGTCTCGAGGTCAACCAGGTTCTCGTCACGTGCCACGGCTTCACCGGCCTTCTTGTGCCAGGCGATTAGTGTTGCGTCGCTGACGGACTCGGGCAGTGGTGGGACTTTGATTTCAATACTCATTCAGGTTTCCGCTTAACGTCGCGTGGCTTGGTCGATTTACTCGCTCTGATCTCTATGCCGAGCGCCGCCTCAACCAGGGCCTGCTGTTGTTGGAGGTGTATCTTGAAAATGCCGGATGCAGGCGCCGCTGCACCGGGTCGTCCTGCGTAATAAAGTTGCTGCCGATCTTTCAGCGGTTCCTGCAATCGGTGCCGGATTTGATACCAGGCACCCTGGTTCTGCGGCTCTTCCTGGCACCACACAATCTCGTTCACATGGTCATATTCTTGTAGCACCGCCGCATACTCTTCAATCGGGAATGGGTACAACTGTTCGACACGAACGATCGCAATATCGACCAAACCGTGTACCTGACGGGCTTCGAGTAAATCGTAATAGACTTTGCCGCTGCAGAATACGATGCGGCGTGTCTTCTTCACCGCAATATTCTCAGACTCCGGAATGATCAGCTGGAATTCACCCGTCGAGAGACTCGTCAGTGGCGACACTGCCATCTTGTGACGCAACAGGCTCTTTGGCGTCATCACGATTAACGGCTTGCGGAAGTCCCGCACCATCTGGCGCCGCAACATATGGAACATCTGAGCGGGCGTCGACGGCACACAGACCTGCAAATTGTGTTCCGCGCACAGCTGCAGAAAACGCTCAAGTCGTGCCGAGGAATGCTCCGGCCCCTGCCCTTCGTAACCATGCGGCAGCAACAGGGTCAGCCCACACATACGTCCCCACTTCGCCTCGCCTGAACTGATGAACTGGTCGATAACGACCTGTGCACCGTTCGCGAAGTCGCCGAACTGGCCTTCCCAGATCGCCAGAGTGTCTGGCTCGGTCGTCGCATAGCCGTACTCAAAGCCAAGCACAGCCTCCTCGGACAACAACGAGTCGATGACTCGAAACGCATCTGGTCGATCGACAAGGTGCCGTAACGGCGTGTACTCATGATTGTTGAGCTGATTGTGAAGAACCGCATGACGATGGAAGAACGTGCCACGTCCGCTGTCCTGTCCCACAAGACGGCAATCGAATCCCTGGTCGATCAGGGACGCGTAAGCCATGTTCTCTGCGAATCCCCAATCCATGTCGATGTCGGCGGCGGACATTCGCACACGCTCGTCGATGATGCGTTGCACGCGCCCGTGTAGTTTCGTGCCAGGCGGTATTTCCGTCATTGCCCTGCCAAGCTTGTCCACCGTCTTCGGGCTGATCGATGTATCAGATGATGCATCCCATTTCGCGTTTACGAAGCGGCTCCAGTCGACCGTGAACTCATCACCAATCAAGCCGAGCGACGATTTCGGCACTGGCTCCCCCCGATCGAGGCGATCACGGTAGGCGTCCTGCATCTTCTCGACGCCAGCCGCATCGATGACGCCTCGTTCAGTGAGTTTTTTCGCATACAGTTGGCGCGTCGTCTCCTGCGTGCGGATCTTGCCGTACATGATCGGTTGCGTTGCTGCCGGTTCATCGGCCTCGTTGTGCCCATGACGCCGATAGCAAACAAGATCTATGACAACGTCTTTCTTGAATTTCTGCCGGTACTGCAGTGCGAGCCGCGACACGAATAGCGCGGCCTCCGGATCGTCGCCGTTGACATGAAAGACCGGCGCTTCAATCATTTTCGCAACATCGCTGCAGTAGTCGGTCGAACGTGCGTCCGAAGGGCGACTCGTCGTAAATCCAATCTGGTTGTTGACGACTATGTGCACAGTACCGCCTGTCCGGAAGCCGTTCGTTTGCGACATCTGGAATGTCTCTGTAACGACGCCCTGCCCGGAAAACGCTGCATCACCATGTATCAGGATCGGCAGCACTTCACTGCGTTCCTTGTCGCCACGACGTTGCTGGCGGGCGCGCACTGAACCCTCGACCACCGGGTTGACGATTTCGAGGTGCGACGGATTGAAAGCCAGAGCAAGGTGAACGTTGCCGCCGGGGGTCTTCATGTCCGCCGAAAAACCCTTGTGATATTTCACATCGCCCGAGCCCTTGAGTTCGTCGACGTCGTAATTGCCCTCGAATTCCTCGAAAAGTTCTTCAGGAGACTTGCCCAGCACGTTGACGAGAACATTGATGCGGCCGCGGTGTGCCATGCCGATGACAATCTCGCGAATACCCGATACGCCGCCACGCTGTATGAGATCGTCGAGCATCGGGATCAGGCTCTCCCCACCCTCAAGCGAGAAACGCTTCTGACCCACATAGCGCGTATGCAGGTAGCGCTCTATGCCCTCGGCGCTCGTTAACTGCTCCAGCAGCCAGAGGCGCTCCTCATCGGACAGTGTTTCGTTCGTCGCGCCCTGTTCAAAGCGCTTACGCAGCCACAGACGCTCCCGTGCGCGGGAAATGTGTGCAAACTCGGCTCCGACCTCGCCGCAATAAATTGTCCTCAGCAGTGTGATTATGTCACGCAGCTTCATGCGCTCATTGCCGGTGCTGGCCAGCCCGCCGGTATGGAACTCCGTGTCCATGTCGGCCTCAGCCAGTCCCAGGTAGTCCAGTTTGAGCACCCCGGGAACCGGCCGGTTCATCAGGCCAAGCGGGTCAATATTGGCAATCTGGTGGCCGCGAAGACTATAAACCTGGATCAGCCTGGAAACGGCCGCCTGTTTCTGGCCTGACGGCGTGGGCCCGCTGGTCCCTGGTCGCCGCACCCGTGTCTTGCGGCGACTACCTGTCCGGGCCTCGTCGAGCAGATCTTCGCGGATCGCTGAATGAGCAATTTCTGTTTCAGGCGATCCGAGCGCTACGAAGTAATCCCGCCAGGCAGCCGGCACTGATGCCGGGTCCTGCAGGTACTTTTCGTACAGTGCTTCGACCGCAGTTGCGTTGGCCGCAAATAGCGGCGTCGAGGCGTATTGTTCCTTCAGAGAGTCACTCATTCTGGGACGCGATTGCCGGAAATCTCGTATCCGGCGCCGGGCTAGTGAAAAAGGGTCGCTAGTTTAGCCCAAGCTACTGATTTTGGGAACGGAATCCGCCCTACATATCGCGAAGCAGGTAGACGAATTCGTAGCAGACGAGGCAAGCGTACATGCTGAAAAAGATGGTCAGAAACAGGCCCGTCCTTACGCGGTTCAGAAATTTGGCCTTGGCCAGGAAAACCAGCATCAGGATGCTCGTACCGGTCATGGTCATCTTGCTGACGGCAAATGCTGTCGTCCCCTGACCGAGGATCGCTCTCATGACCGGATTGACCTCGTACATGCCGCGATCGATCAGCTGTAATGTCATGAATGCATCCAGGCAACTGAAGATCATCGTGCCGACGGCGAGAAAGAACAACCAGGGGTGATGCCAGTCGAGAAACAGAACCTCCGCATCGACGTCGCGTCGCAGATTGTGCCTGCGGGACCGAATGAAACCATAAAAGACAGTGCGCCAGCTGAATGTCCGGCGGTCCACAATGTCTCTCTGGTTGACGGTGGCGTCACTCATTTCCATAGGTGCCCTTGTCCTTTCCCTGTGCGCCTTTTGAAAAAGGCTTGTTGTTCTTTTAGCAAAGTATGCTGCAATTGCCTATCATCCCGCTGTATAACTTTCCGACATTCCTGCCAGCGAGACATTATCGATGAAGGGTTACACAGCAACCCTGCCCAGTGGCGAGGCCATTTACTACACCGATCGCAAGCGGTTTCTGTGGGTATTGTCGGTGCTCTACCCGCTTGAGCCGCTGGTCGGTATTTGGCTGCATTCCCTGAGCGGCAACGAATTCTGGCTGTTGTTGCCGCTACTTCTCAATTTCGGATTGGGTCCGATAATCGACTGGGCGCTCGGTGAGGACCGCAACAATCCGCCCGACGCAGTGGTCATGCAGCTCGACCAGGATCACTTCTACCGTCGATTGACGTACGCAACGGTCCCGTTACATTTTGTAACACTGGTCGGCGCAGCCTGGTATGCAAGCACGCAGGACCTCAGTGTTTGGGGATTGATCGGACTGGCAATTGTCACCGGCCTGACCTCCGGGCTCGCTATCAATACCGGACACGAACTCGGCCACAAGAATTCGAGAATAGAAAAACTGTTGGCCAAACTGGTCCTGGCTGTTCCGGCGTACGGTCATTTCACGATCGATCACAATCTCGGGCATCATCGTAACGTATCAACGCCCGGGGACCCCGCAAGTGCTCGCATGGGCGAAAGCATTTACAAATTCGCTAAACGTGAGATTCCCGGCGCGCTCAAAGAGGCCTGGGCGATTGAGAGAGATCGCCTGCAGCGGCGCGAGCGACCCATCTGGCACCCCAATAATCAGATACTGCAGTCGTACTACGTGACAGCGCTGCTGAACATCGCATTGGTCGTGTGGCTGGGCTGGGTGATGGTGCCGTTCCTGTTGTTGCATCACGTATCTGCGTACTGGCAACTCACGAGTGCGAACTACATAGAGCACTACGGATTGCTGCGCGAGCAGGATGAAAATGGCAAGTACGAGCGCTGCGAGCCGCGTCATTCATGGAACAGCAATCACGTATTTTCGAACCTGGTTCTGTTTCATCTCGAGCGCCATTCGGATCATCACGCAAATCCATTGCGGCGCTACCAGGCGTTGCGGCATTTTGATGACGCGCCACAACTCCCCAACGGTTATTTCGGAGTCTACCTGCTCGCTTACGTGCCGGTGCTGTGGTTCCGGGTAATGGACAAGCGCCTGCTCGCCCTGGCGCACGTTAATGGCGATCTCGACAAGGTTAATATCTGCCCGGATGCTCGCGCTGCCATTTTTCTGAAGTACGGGCAGGACAAGATGATAGAGCCCACGCTGGGCTGATTGGTCTGTCAGACGAGTCTGCGTGCGACAGCGATCATCGCGCTCAGACTTTTCTCGACGTCTTCATTCGTCGTTGCCCAGTTGCTCACGCTGATGCGCATCGCAGTGCGGCCCTGCCAGACCGTCACGCCGCACCAGCAAGTACCCTCCGCCTGGATTGCATCAATGACGCGCCGTGTATCGGCGTCGTTGCCGAAATCCACAAGCACCTGGTTAAGTACGACATCGTTCAGCACCTCGAAGCCGGCCTCCGAAAATCCCTCGGCAAATCGCCGTGCGTGCCGGCAGCAACGATCGACAAGTTCCTCAACACCCTTCCTGCCCAATGACAAGAGCGCGGCCCAGACATCCACACCGCGCCCCCGCCGCGACAGCTCGGGCGTGTAGTCCGACGGATTGCGATGCTCCGTGTCCGTCAGCAAGTAGTCGGCCGTAATGGCCATCGAGGCGGCAAGGTCCGACGCGTTCCTGACGAAAGCAATGCCACCGTCATAGGGCACATTGAGCCATTTGTGCGCGTCGGTGGCCCAGCTATCTGCCTGTTGCATGCCCGCTGTCAATGAGCGATGCGCTGCGGATGCCTCGGCCCACAAACCAAATGCGCCGTCCACGTGTACCCATGCGCCGTGAGGTTTGGCGGCTGCGCAAATATCGGCAATCGGATCGAATGCGCCGGTGTTTATGTTGCCAGCCTGGGTGCACACGATCGTCGGACCGTCGATATCGGGCAGTTCCGAGCTGATCATGCGGCCCTGCCCGTCAGTCGGAACGCGTACGACACGCTCACGACCCAGCCCGAGCATGCCGAGCGACTTGAACAACGTGGGATGAGCTTCGTTGCTGACTATCAGCGTCACCGGCGGTGCGCCGATCAGCCCGTCAGCTTCAACATTCCAGCCAGCGTCCTCGAACACGCGGTGCCTGGCCGCCGCCAGGGCCGTGAAATTCGCGACGGTCGCCCCGGTCACAAAACCGGCTCCGGTTCCGGCCGGAAAACCGAACAAGTCAACCATCCAGTCAATCGCAACCTTCTCGACGGTCGCGGTCGCCGGCGTCACTTCATGCATGACAACATTCTGATCCCATGCGGTGGACAACCAGTTCGTCGCGACAGTGACAGGAAGTGAACCACCGATTACAAATCCGAAAAACCGCGGCCCGGCCATGGCCATCGTTGCAGGTGAACCAATCTCGTCAAGCAATGCGAGCACTTCTTCGTCAGGACGTCCCTCTTCGGAAAATGGTTCGACCAGTCGCTGCACGGCGGCAACCGCAGTTTCGGATGGAGCAACCGCGCGGTCGCCGCAGGACTGCCGGTAGGCAATACCACGACGTGCTGCATCGTCCAGCAATGTAGTCAGGGGATCTTTCTCATTCATTTGTAGTCACCACCGGTACAGCAGCAGGTTGTCGTCTTAACATCGTGTTCTTGCGTACAACGAGCAATGCGATACAAACTAAAAGCAGGACCGGAATCGGAATCCACATCAGACGATTCCAGCCTAAATAGTGTATGACAGTACCCGCGAGTAACGATGCCGTCGCCGAGGTACCAAAAACGAGGAACTCGTTGACGGCCTGGGCCCGGAAACGCT
>CALZHX010000010.1 GCA_945787435.1 uncultured Woeseiaceae bacterium | reverse complement strand
GCCCACGCGACGTCGCAGCCGGTGACCCGCGCCACGGCGCGGCGGGCCCGTGCCTCGACCGACCCGGCGCTGGGAAACCCCTCGTAGCTGATGCGGATGACCTCCACCTCGCCATCCTGGATGACGAACATGCAGTTGCCCGCGTCGCCCTGCCGGAAGACGATCTCGCCAGCCTTGTACTCTCTCCCCAAGCCAGCCATGCGTGGTCCCCCAATGCACACGTCCCCAACAAACTATTTTAGAGCCGGTGCGCCTGTGAATCCGTCCGTAGTTTCCGCAGGGCCTCAAATGAAGGGTGTGGGCCTGCTGTTATTGCCTCGTTACTATCCGGCGACCGGCCCTATCTCTGTTTTCTGGCCTCGAGAGGCAATCGTGACCGGGGCATCGAGCTCCTTGCGCAGCTTTTGGGCCAGGGCTTTTTGCGCCTTTTGTTCGCCATGCACCAGGTACAGTGGCGGCGCGTTCTCAAATGCGCGGTACCACGTGACCAGGTCGGCCTGGTCACCGTGAGCAGAGAGTCCACCCACGGTGTGCACATCGATGCGCACACGATAGCTGTCGCCCCACAATTTGACCGTTTCGGCACCGTCGACAATGCGCCGGCCCAGGGTTCCGAACGCCTGGTAACCGATGATCAGCAGGTGGCACTCCGGACGCCAGATATTGTTCTTGAGGTGATGCAGAATGCGTCCGCCGCTGCACATGCCACTACCGGCGATGATGATGGCACCGGATTCAATGTCATTGATCTGCATCGACTCTTCGGGCGTGCGGGTTTCGCGAAGGTTGGGCAGGTTTGGTTCGCTTGTTCCCGGTCTGAACAACTCCACGCCGTACAGGTGACGAAACTTCGCGTACGTGTCGGTCGCTTCGATACCCATCGGGCTATCCAGGAAAATATCCCATTTGTCGAGCTTCCAGCGCTCGAAGTTCTCGGCCATCAGGTACAAAAGGTCTTGTGTCCGGCCCACCGTGAAGGCCGGGATCAGGATATTGCCCTGGTTGGCGCGAGCCGACTCGAAAACGCCGCCCAGTTCGTCCAGCGTTTCATCAATCGGTCGGTGCAGCCGGTCACCATAAGTGCTTTCCATCAGCACTGTATCGGCATGGCTAAATGTCGCAGGAGGGTTCATGACCGGTGCGTCGCGATAGCCAAGATCACCACTGAAGATCAGCTTGCTGGTACCGTCTTCACCCGCAAATTCGAGCTCGACGATCGTTGAGCCCAGGATGTGGCCCGCGTCGTGAAAGCAAAGAGTGAGTCCCGGCACGACACTGATGCGCTGACCGTACGGTGAACTCTCAAACTGGCCAATGCACTTCTCGGCGTCTTCCCGGGTATACAGGGGCAGCACGAACGACTTTCCTGTGCCACGACGCTTGCGGTTTTCCCGTTCGGCTTCTTTCTCGTTGAGATAGCCCGAGTCCGGCAACATGATTTCGCACAACGCCTGCGTCGCAGTGTGTGCGTAAACCGGGCCGTCGTAACCGCGCCGGAACAGCAATGGTATGCGGCCAGAGTGGTCGATGTGGGCATGACTCAGAATGACGGCGTCAATCTCTTCAACTGCAACGGGAAACGGGTCCCGGTTTCGTTCTTCGTTCTCGGCCCCGCCCTGGATGAGCCCGCACTCGAGCAATACCGTGTGCGTGCCGGTACGAATGACGTACAGCGAACCTGTCACCTCACCGGTGGCGCCAAAGAACTGCAACTCGGCATTCATACGGTCTGCAACTGACGGCTCATTCGAAGTACTTTTTGATCTTGTCTACGTCGATATTCGTGAGGTTCTTCGGTTCTGCAAGAGCGACTGCCCGTAACGCGGTATCGGAAAGCGCCGAGCGCAGGAACCCCAGGAAGCCAGGAGCGGCCAGCAGGACCAGCTGTGTGGCATCGCTGTTGGCGATAGCATTGTTAAGATAGGCGGCGACCTCGCGGGCAAAACGAAGAGCCTCCTGGTCCTGCCCGGACGCGTGCGGCGACATGGCATGACGCCCGCCGCCGACGATGTCGAATGACCTGCCGGGCCTGTCACTCACGAAGTCCGATTCACGCTGGGTTGCCCGTTCGTTGTGCAGCTCCGTTAGTGGCCGCCAGTCACCGAAACGGGATTCCGACATCCAGATCCGGGCCTTTGCGGCCGAGCAGGCGACGATGCATGTCGGCTCGTTGGGAAGCAGGAAATTGGACAGGTCGCTCATGACTCCAGGATGCCTCACTACCGGCTCTTTCAATTAATACGTTATCGATCGTGTGGTTAGCTGACAATTCGTATTTCACGAAAGAAGAGACGGGTTGTACGTCATCGGTACTGGTGAAGCGCGAAAAATGGAATGTTGCTGCTACTAGCGCCGTGGAGACTGTGCGATAATTTTTCGCAGAAAGGCCGGAATACAACGAACCGCTGCGCAGGACATCAGGAGAATCACAGAACCGAATGCTTGACTTCTTTTTACTGGTTTGCGGTATCGGCGGTCTCTGGTTTGGCTCCGAGATACTGATCAAGGGCGCGATGTCGCTCGCCGACCGCTATCGCGTCTCGGACGCACTTTTCGGCATGCTCGTACTGGCGATCGGGACGGATTTGCCGGAGCTGTTCGTTGCCTTCGATGCATCTTTCCGGAGTCTCGCCGGCGAAGATTTGTCCGGCATCGTCGTAGGCAGTGCCATTGGCAGCTCGATTGCGCAGTTTGCCCTGGTATTCGGCATTGCCGGCTTCGTCGGCTATCCGCCGATGCAGAGAAAGTTCCTGCCGCGCAATACGTTCTTCCTTGTTGGCGGCATCGTCGCCGTGTTTCTGTTTTCCATGGACGGCCGCATATCCCGGCTTGAGGGCGTACTGCTCATCATGTATTACGCCGCGTACCTGGCGGTGTTGATCCTGCGACGCGTCGAGATTGAAGAAGGCGGGGGAGTGGTTGAGCACCTGCCCGCATGGCGGGGATGGTTGAGACTGGCGATCGGGCTTGCACTTCTACTAGTTGCTGCCGAGCTGACAGTAGTTTATGCAACCAAGTTCGCAACAGAAGTGGGCCTCAGCAATATTGCCGTGTCCGCGATCATCATCGGCATGGGCAGCAGCCTGCCCGAGCTATCGGTTTCGTTCGTCGCGCTCCTGCGGAAACGCGGCGGCCTGTCTGTAGGCAACCTGGTGGGCAGCAATGTGCTGGACACATTGCTGGTGCCGGGTATTGGCGCTGTCATCTCGCCACTCATCGTGTCGCCGGCCATTTTGATGATAGACCTGCCGGTGTTGCTGATCTCGACACTGCTGGTACTGTTGTTCCTCTATGTCACGCGACGAGGTGTGCGCGGACCGGAGGCGGCGATCCTGTTGTTGATCTATATCAGCTACGCTGCCGTGCGCCTGGTCGGACCGGGATCATAATCCGCCTGGAGTTTGTTCAAGATGATCCAGGGCACGTCCTGGGATCTGCGGATCGGCATTTCGCCTGAAGCAGAACGGCGTCTGGAAAGTGCACTCGAGTTCTACAAAGACCTGCTCAGTCAGTCCTGACCGGACGATTTGTCCCCGTCACGTTCACGCCTGATTCGCGACACGACAGAAGCGGCTTCGAGAATGACCAGGACCGTCGTGATGACGACGATCAGGTCGATCGTAAACAAAAGCCAGTTTCCAATGTCGTAGAATTCTTTCAACTTGATCAGCGCCGCCCACGACGACGTGATCAGGACAAATATCATCGGCAACATCGTGTACCTGGCCGGCCGGCCATACTTCATCAGCATCACCGAAATAACCAGCAACGTCAGGCCCGCGAGGATCTGGTTGGTCGAACCGAACAACGGCCAGATGATAAGGCCACCACTACCGGAGGCGCCGCCAGAACCGAATGCCAGTAACAGGCAACAGGTCACGGCG
>CALZHX010000009.1 GCA_945787435.1 uncultured Woeseiaceae bacterium | reverse complement strand
CATGGTGTTGGCCAATCCCGAGATTGCAGGTCTGCCGAACTGGGTGATTGCACTGGTCGCGGCGGGCGGCATCGCGGCGGCATTATCAACCGCGGCCGGCCTGTTGCTCGTCATCTCGGCAGCGGTTTCGCACGACCTGATCAAGGGCATTGTGGCGCCACATATCTCCGAGAAACACGAACTCCTGGCCGGGCGTATTGCGGCCGCATTTGCGATTCTCATTGCCGGCTACCTGGGATACGATCCGCCCGGCTGGGTTGCACAGGTTGTGGCCTTCGCATTCGGGCTCGCGGCGGCGTCACTGTTCCCGGTTATTCTGCTCGGCATCTTTTTCAAGCGCGTCAACAAGCAGGGCGCAATCGCAGGTATGCTGACCGGGCTCTTGTTTACCTACGGTTACATCGAGTATTTCAAGGGCTTGTTCTTGAAATGGGCGGGCACACCCTGGGGCGACAATGTTGCTGAGTCCTGGTTATTCGGGATCTCCCCCGAGGGCATTGGCGTTATCGGAATGTGCCTGAACTTTATAGTTGCGATCTCTGTCAGTTACATGACCGCGCCACCGCCGGAGCGCATTCAACACATGGTCGAGCACATTCGTGTGCCGCGACATTTTGATGAGGAACATGCATGACTATTCGATCGTTTCTAATCGCTCTGGCATTGTCGATATTCGCGATGGCAGGAGTGCGGGCGGCGGAGCTATCTGCCGATGAGCAACGCATGGCGGACTGGATCGACGCGCATGCAGAGGATGCCATCGCTCTGCTCGAGGAGACGGTCAACATCAGCAGTGGCTCGATGAACCATGACGGTGTCCGCGAAGTGGGCCGAGTGATGCAGCGCGAACTCGATACGCTTGGCCTTGAAACGGAATGGATTGACATGCCTGCCGAGGTTAACCGGGCAGGGCATCTGTTCGGGCGCAAAGGCGGTGAGGGGCGCAAGCTACTTCTGATCGGTCATCTCGATACGGTGTTCGAAGCCGACGATGCGTTTCAGGGATTTGTGCGCGACGGGGACCAGGCGACAGGACCAGGCATCGACGACATGAAGTCGGGCAACGTCGTTATCGTTTACGCGCTCAAGGCACTCCAGGAGATTGGTGCGCTCGATAATACTGCGGTGACGGTCGCGTACACGGGTGATGAAGAGAAGCCTGGGGCACCGCTATCGATCTCACGCAAGGACCTTATTGAGGCGGGGCAATGGGCAGACATTGCGCTTGGCTTCGAGGGCGCCGTCACGAAAAAAGGCTCGGACTGGGCAACCGTCGCGCGCCGCGGTTCGAGCGGCTGGTTGCTCGAGGTCGAAGGCAAGCAGTCGCACTCATCGGCAATATTCAGCGACGATGTTGGTGCCGGCGCGATATTTGAAGCGGCGCGAATTCTCAATGCGTTCTACGACGAGGTACGCGGCGAGGAGTACCTGACCTTCAATGCGGGGACGATACAGGGCGGAACGGATGTCGACTACGATGAGCAGCAGAATCGCGGCCGCACTTTCGGCAAGACCAACGTCGTACCACGCAAAGTGGTCGTACACGGCGGTATTCGAACGATCTCTGCGGATCAGCTTGAGCGCGCGCGCAGCAAGATGCGAGAGATTGTCGCTAATAGCCGCCCGCATGCGTCGGCCAGTATTCGTTTCAAGGAAGGCTATCCGCCGATGGCTCCGACGCAAGGCAATGCGCGTCTGCAGACCAGTTTGTCCGAGATCAACGAGGCGCTTGGCCGTGGCCCGATGCCGGCGCTTAGTCCACTGGAACGGGGCGCAGCCGACATTTCATTTGTCGCGCCCTACACCGACGGCCTGGCCGGGCTAGGGGCCCTCGGCAAGGGCGGGCATACACCAAATGAGAGCCTGGACCTGACATCGATGTCGCTCGCGATCAAACGTGCCGCGATCCTGATTTACAGGCTGGGAGCTGAGCAGCAAGCGGAGTAAAGTACCCGGGCAATGAGTCACGCTCATCACAACAGCAATATGCGTCGGGTAGTTATCGCACTGGTCCTGACCGGGACATTTATGGTCGTCGAGGTCATCGGCGGAATCCTGTCGGGTTCCCTGGCGCTGCTCGCCGATGCAGGCCACATGCTTACCGATACGATGGCACTCGCGCTCGCGGCCGTTGCATTCCATGTCAGCAAACGCCCGGCCGACACCACGCTTACCTACGGTTACCAGCGTTTCCAGATTCTCGCCGCGTTTGTTAACGGCCTGAGCTTGTTGCTCATCGTCGGCTGGATTCTTTACGAAGCAGTGAATCGTTTCATCGCGCCGCGGGAAGTCATGGGCCAGACGATGCTGGTTGTGGCCGTCGCTGGTCTCGTCGTGAACATCATCTCGTTTACCGTCTTGCATGGCGGCGACAAGGACAATCTCAACATTCGAGGAGCGGCCTTGCATGTCGCCGGCGACCTGCTCGGCTCCGTTGCCGCGATCGTGGCAGCCGTGATTATTATTTACACGGGCTGGATGCAAATCGACCCGATCCTGTCGATCGCGGTCGCAATATTGATCCTCAAGAGTGCGTGGGCACTCGTAAAGCGCAGTGCTCACGTATTACTTGAGGGCTCACCCGAATGGCTGGATATAGACGACATGCGTGAGCACCTGATCGAGAAGGTTCCGGAAGTTGCGAGCATCCATCACGTTCATGTCTGGGGTTTGACGCCACAGGATTTGATGTTGACGATGCACGTGTGTGTCAGTGCGCAACCGGACAATCCGACTGACATCATTCGCAGGGTGAAAATGCAACTACGCGAGGAGTACGGAATCGGTCACTCGACCATCGAGATCGAGGTCGACGACTGCGCTGACCATTAGCCGCACACACCCGCACTCGGCGTATTGCTCAGCTCCATGGCTCGCTGCGCTGCGCTTTACTTGCGCTGACCAATACCCCGCGCGCGGGTGTCTATTTGCTTAGTCGACGGGCTGGACGTTGCCGATGTACGGCAGGGTGCGGTTCTGTTCCGCGTAGTCGAGACCGTAGCCAACCACCCACTCATCGCCGATGTTGAAGCCCACGTAGTCAATTGTGACTTCCACTTCTGCGCGCTCCGCCTTGTGCAGCAGCGTACAGGTCCTGATCGAAGCTGGATTGTGGGATTCCAGCATGCCGATCAGGTAGTTCAGCGTGTGACCGGTATCGACGATGTCTTCGACAATCAGCACGTGACGTCCCTCGATATTGCCGCGCACGTCCATGACGAGTCGCACTGCGCCGCTCTTGCTGCCGGCACCGTAACTTGAGACGGCAATGAACTCTATCGTGCGCGGAATGGTCAGGTTGCGCGACAGGTCTGCAAGAAATATGAAGGAGCCTTTGAGGACACCAATCAGGACAACTTCGCCGGCATCTGCATAGTCAGAAGATATCTGCGCCGCGAGTTCGCTTACGCGTTTGCGGATATCGGATTCCGAGATCAACTCGGGTGGCAGGGCGTCAGTCACGCGGGATTTCCTAAGGGGCCGAATGCGGTAAGGTAGCACAACATGAAACGCTCAATCGCCATCGCCGGAAATATGGGCTCGGGAAAATCGACGCTCGTCGAGTTTCTCTCCCGCACCTATAACGTCACACCATTCTACGAGCCCAATGACGAAAATCCTTACCTCGCCGACTTCTACAAGGACATGAAAGCGTGGGCGTTTCAGTCACAGTTGTATTTCCTGAGTAACAAGTTTCGTCTGCACCAGGAACTGGACCGGCAAGGCGGCGTGGTGGCACTCGATCGGACCATTTTCGAGGATGCCGAAATCTTCGCGACGGCATTGCACCAGATGCGCAAGATTTCGAAACGAGACTGGGCGACCTACCAGACCTACTACGCAGCAATCCACGACGCGATCCGTCCACCCGACCTGATGATCTAACTGCGTTTTTCGATGAGAACGCTGCGACAGCGTATACGGCTGCGTGGGCGCAAGATGGAGCAGGACGTGCCGCTGGCTTATCTCAAGCGCCTCGAACGCTTGTACGACGGCTGGATTGAGTCCTATGACATGAGCGACGTCCTGGTGCTCGAGACTGACAATCTCGACTATATCCACGACCTCGTGCACCGGCTGGACGTGATGAAGCGAATAGAGGCGGTGCTACCGGTGTCGCACTTTTGACATATGCGTAGAATCCACTATTGCAATCACTAATGCGAATCATTATCATTTACGACAATCTAGCGAAACCACTATAAAAACCGACAGTTATGGAAACAAACTGCAAATCGCTCGCCTCCCTGAAACGAGGCCAGAAAGGCATAATCGCATCGGTTGACGCGACGGATCCGCAAGTATTGCGCCTGATGACGCTTGGCCTTGTTGAGGGCACCGAGGTTGAACTCGCGGGCAGTGCATTGGGTGGTGACCCGATGGAGTTCCGGCTGTTTGGTTGTGGTATCTCGCTGCGCCAGGAGCAAGCGCGCAGCTTTACCGTCTCGTCCCTCGAGTCCGGTGACTAAGACGTCCGAAACCCGGATACCCTTAACTGACATTTCCGTAAGCCGGCGACCTTCCGCCAGCATTGCGGTTGTCGGTAGTCCCAATTCCGGCAAAAGCACACTCTTTAATCGCCTTACCGGCCTGCGTCAGCGTATCGGCAATTATCCTGGCGTCACGGTCGAGAAACACATTGGCACGCTGAAGTCGGATAACAAGACGATAGAACTCGTCGACTTGCCGGGCACTCACGGGCTTAGCGCTCATTCATTTGAAGAACAGATCGCGATCGATGTCATCTTCGGCCGCATGGAAGGCTCGCAGCCGCCTGATGCCATTCTTGCGGTCGTCGACGCGACCAATCTTTACCAGGGGCTGTACCTCGTGCAGCAGTTGCTGGATCTTGAGCGGCCGATCGTCGTTGCGCTGACGATGTCGGACGCGGCGGAGACCAGCGGCGTTGTCATCGATATCGAGGCGCTCGCCGAGCGCCTCAGCGGTATACCGATATGCCAGGTCGTCGCAACGACCGGGCAGGGCATCAATGAACTTCGCAACGCACTCGTCGATCTGGCAGACCAACCGGCGCCACGACCGACAACGGCATGGCCGGAGCTGACTAACGCAGCGCAAAAACTTGCGGATGCGGCCACGGTGCCGCTGAGCATTGCCGAGATCGAGCGTCTCATTGTGGATGGAGCGACGGGTGCGAACCAGAACGTGCTCGAATGCCTGGGTCCTGACGCTGTGGAACGCGTCGAGCGTTACCGCGAAGAACTGTTCGGATTCGATCCACCGCTCGCCAGGGAAGCCCGGGTTCGTTACAAGTGGGTGCGCGAGGTATTGCACGAGGTGCAACAAAAGGCGCCGCCATTTTATTCATGGCGAACGCGACTGGGTGCGTTTCTCAACCGACCGATCCCCGGGACGATTGGCCTGTTTCTCGTCATGGCCATCGTATTTCAGGCCGTATTCGCGTGGGCAACACCGATCATGGACCTGATTGATAGTGGCACTGCCGTACTTGGTTCAGTCGTTGCTGCACAATTGGGCGACGGTGCGTTTGCCAGCCTGATTTCGGACGGTGTTATAGCCGGCGTTGGCAGCGTGATCATCTTCCTGCCGCAGATCCTCATCCTGTTTGTCTTCATCATCCTGCTTGAAGATTCAGGCTACCTTGCTCGTGCGGCCTACCTGATGGATCGCGCCATGCGCTCGGTTGGCCTGTCGGGCCAGTCGATCATTCCAATGATATCGAGCTTCGCATGTGCGGTACCCGGCATCATGGCGACGCGCGTCATTCCGAATCGCCGCGATCGAATCGCGACAATTATTGCCGCGCCGTTCATGACGTGCTCTGCGCGATTACCGGTTTACGCGCTCCCGCTCGCCGCTTTTGTGCCGGCGCAGGACGTCGGGTTTCTCCCCCTGCCGGGGCTGGTGCTGTTCGGCCTCTACCTATTCGGCATCATCGGCGGCATTCTGACAGCCCTGTTGATTCGCAAAACGGCGCTGCGCGGACCGAAACCACCGTTCGCGCTCATGCTGCCCGAGTTTCGGCGGCCGAACCTTCAGACTGTGTTAATCCAGATTTATGGTCGCGCGAAGATAGTCCTCTATCGCGCGGGTACCGTTATCTTCGCCGTGGCCGTTGTCGTCTGGGCGCTGGCTTATTATCCGCGAGCGACAGACATTGATCCGATGCTCACCGAAAACCAGGCGGCAGCAGCGCAACTCGAGCAGAGCTGGCTCGGTCGCGCCGGCAAGTTCGTCGAGCCGGCGTTTGAGCCGCTGGGTTGGGACTGGCGCGTATCGTCGGCGGTCATCGCCGGCTTCCCGGCGCGTGAAGTTGTCGTCGCTGTGCTGGGAACGGTCTATGCGGTCGGTGATCGGGCCGACGAAGCGTCGCTTACAGAGCGTCTCCGTGCGGCGGCCTGGCCTGATGGTCGGCCTGTATTCACTCTGCCGAT
>CALZHX010000008.1 GCA_945787435.1 uncultured Woeseiaceae bacterium | reverse complement strand
TCGCACACAGGCTCAATCAGGTATACGCACCCGATAGGGCCCTTCATAGTGCATGCGAAGTACCGTTACCACGACCAGACAGGCGCACATTTCTATTCAGACCTCTTTGAGCGTTCCCAGGCGACGAATTTCCGTGGCCGGGATAAGGAGCTCAGCCCGCTAACGAGCCAGACTTTTGGCGTAGGCGCCAGTTTCGAATTCATCGGCGACCCGGAAGGCTGGCGTTTTATCAAGCGTGGCACCGTCAATTTTTCCTACAATTTTCTATCGATCGACTACGACGACTTCTCCGATATTAGTGCAGGTCAGCCACTCGGCATGGAGCCGCTGTACCAGCTCGAGTCGGACATCATCCAGATATTTGTCTCGTTCTGGTACTAGAGGCCGCACACCGGCCCCGCGAACGGGGCATTTATCTCGGTCATGGCTCGCTGGAGCTGCGCTTTACTTCCCTCAATAAACACCCCGCCCGCGGGCCGTCATTGAGTCTGTGGTGGTAGCATTACGGCCCATGTATCTGATGATCGTAATCTTGGTGGCGTTGGTTGGCGCGCTGGTCGTTCTCTACAACCGGCTGGTTCGCAGTCGTAATCGTGTTGATACGGCCTGGAGCGATGTCGACGTGCAGCTGCAACGTCGCCACGACCTGATTCCACGGCTGGTCTCGTCTGTCGATGCCTACGCCAAATACGAGCGTGCAACATTGGAGGCGGTCACCGAGCTGCGCTCGGAGGCGATGCGGGTCACTGACCTGGATGCCCGGGGTAAGGCAGAAGAACAACTCAGTACGGGCGTACAAAAGTTGATTGCACTGGCCGAGAGCTATCCCGATCTGAAGGCGAATGAGAATTTCCTGAAACTGCAGAACGAACTCGTGGAAACCGAGAACTATTTGCAGTTTGCTCGACGCTACTACAACGGTTCGGTACGCGACTACAACACCATGACCGAAACCGTGCCAAGCAATATCGTAGCAGGCATTTTTAATTTCGACGCCCGGAGTTTCTTTCAGAAGTCATCGGACGACGCGGCCAGCGTGCCGCTCGTCAATCTCGGGCCTGTTGAATGAAGAAACTCGCTGCGTTCTTGTTCTTACTGTCATTTGCCGCGCATGCGGATGAACGCATTCTCGAGTTTCACAGCGACATCCTGATCATGAAGGATGGCTGGATCGATGTAACTGAGACCATTCGCGTGCGTGCAGAGGGTAATCGCATTCGCCGCGGCATCTATCGTGACTTTCCAACCGAGTATCGAGATGAGCGGGGCAACGACTACGTAGTCGGTTTCGAAGTCCTGTCAGTCCTGCGCAATAATGCTGTCGAAGACTTTCATTCCCAGGGAATACGCGACGGTGTGCGCGTCTACTTCGGTAGCTCGAACCGCTACATCAATACTGGCGAGCACACCTACACATTCCGCTATCGTGCCAGCCGCATGCTCGGGTTCTTCGAGAATCATGATGAGCTGTACTGGAACGTAACCGGTGTGAACTGGGAGTTTCCGATTGACAATGCAGGTGCAACCGTCGCTTTCGGCTTTGATGTGTCTGCCAACGATCTTACTGCCGAGGCTTACACCGGGGCATTCGGTTACGTCAATCGTGACTACACATCACGAATAGACGGTTCAGGTCGGGTTGACTTCGATACGACCAAGATGCTGCATCCGCTGAACGGACTCACTGTCGTAGTGACCTGGCCAAAGGGCCATGTCGTTGCGCCAACAGAGTTGCAGAAACTGGGTTGGCTGCTCAAGGACAATGCGAACCTGCTGATCGCACTGCTCGGATTTGTATTGCTGCTCGCGTACTACATCCCTGTCTGGATGCACTTTGGCAAGGACCCGGAGGAGGGCGTGCTGGTGACGCGCTACGAGCCACCACAGGGTTTCTCACCGGCATCGCTGCGCTATGTCCGCCAGATGTATTACGACGACAAAATCATGACCGCCGCCATCGTCAATCTCGGCGTGAAAGGTTATCTGCGCATCGACGTCGAAGAAGGTTCCGACGGCTTCCTGGGCATCGGCAAGGAAGACGACCATTACTTCTTGCAAGAGACCGATCCGGGCAAGAATGCGCCGCCAATGGCGGCCGGCGAGCAGGAGCTCTACGACAGCCTCTTTAAAGGGCGAAAGTCGATCAAGCTGGAGCAGAAAAACCACGAAAAGCTCGGCGATGCCAAAAGCGCGCACAAGCGATCACTGGCGAAGGACTACAAACAGCACTACTTCAAGTATAACGGCCTGCTTAACATACCTGCTGTTGTGCTATTCGTTGTGACAGCGGTTATTTCGTTAGCGTCCGGTCCGAGTCCATTCTCCATCGGTGTGATCATCCTGATGGCAGTCACAACAGTTGTATTCGCCGTCATAATGAAGCGCCCAACGCTGCGTGGCCGCAAATTGCTCGATGAGATTCTTGGCTTCAAGGACTACCTCGAGATCGCCGAGAAGCATGAAATGGAGCTCCGCAATCCGCCCGAGAAGACACCTCAGCTGTTCGAGAAATATCTGCCGTATGCGTTGGCGTTGGGGGTTGATCAGAGATGGGCGGAAAAATTTACCGACATTCTGTCGGCAGCGCGCCAGCCTGACGGCAAGCCTTACCACCCCACGTGGTACAACGGCACGTGGAGCAATATGGATCTGAGCGGCGCAACGACTAGCCTCTCCAGCAGCCTCAATACGGCTGTCTCACATTCCGTCACGCCGCCGGGCTCTTCGTCCGGTGGCGGCGGTGGTGGTTTCTCCGGTGGCGGCGGGGGTGGCGGCGGAGGAGGAGGCTGGTGATGAGAGTTTCTCCTGGCATATTGCTCGCGGCAGTCACGGTAGCGGGTTGTGAAGCCCCAACGCCGACAGCAGATCGAGTATTCAATAACGGCGCCGTGTATACGGTTGACGCCGAGCGGTCCTGGGCCGAGGCGGTCGCGATCACCGACGGGCAGATCGTGTTCGTCGGCAGTAACCAAGACGCACAGAACCTAATCGGTGACGAGACTGAAGTGACGGACCTCGGCGGCCAGATGTTGCTGCCGGGCTTTCACGATTCGCATGCTCACGTGCTGATAGGCGTGTTCACGGATGAAGAATGCAACCTGCTGCGCGTACCGACAGTCGAAGAAATTGAAGCCGTTCTTGAGGCTTGCGTTGAGCTTGCAGGTTTTGGCGACGAACGTTGGATTATCGGTGGTGGCTGGGGCGAGTGGCTGTTCGCTATGGCCAGTCCTGACAAAGCGCAACTGGACCGTTTCTTCCCGGATCGACCGGTCTACCTGGAATCCAGTTTCGGACACTCAGCCTGGGTCAACAGTCGCGCGTTGGAGATTGCCGGAATTCACAATGAAACAGTGATCGGTGAAGACGGCGTCATTGTGCGCGACCCGAATACGGGCGAGGCGACTGGTGCCCTGCACGATTCGGCGATGATGCTGGTCAAGAGTCAACTGCCGCGAATGACGCTGGCGTACAAACTCGACAGTGTTCGCCAGGCGATTTCCATGTTGCATGAGTACGGCATCACGGCCGTCATCGAGCCCGGTGTCGATGCTGGGGTTATCGAGCCACTTGTGGCACTTGCAGATTCCGGAGAGTTCGACGTGCGTGCGCTGGTTTCACTATCTCCGATCGCCTGGGCGGCAGGCGTTTTTGGCGACGATGTATTCGAGCTCGTAAAACAGCGCCACGAGTGGCGGCGCCGAAATCTTGACGTCGACTCGGTGAAAATCTACATGGACGGCGTCATCGAGGTTGGGACGAGCCCGCTGCTCGAGCCGTACGACATCGAGGAATACGGGACCGGACCATTTTTCTATACGCAGGAAAAGGTCAACGAGTATTTCTCGCGTCTCGACGCAATGGAGATGCAGCTTCATGTGCATGCGATAGGCGATGCGGCGGTTCGACGAGCGCTCGACGGTTTCGAGTACATGCGCGAAAGGAATGGCATGTCAGACAATCGCCATCACATCACGCACCTGCAACTGATACACGAGGACGACCGGCCGCGTTTCGGTGAACTGGGTATCGGCGCGACGTTTCAGTCGCTGTGGGCCTATCCCGATCCTGCCGCAATTGAGCTCGATATACCCATGCTCGGCAAGGAGCGGACCTGGCAGATGTATCCGATTCGCAGCGTCCACGAGTCGGGTGGACGCATTAATGGTGCCAGTGACTACTGGGTTACAGAAATTGACCCGTTGCTGGCCATCGAGGTGGCGATCACGCGGCAGGATCCACGTACAAACGACGGCGAAATCCTGAATGCTGACGAGCGTGTCGATCTTGCAACAATGATCGACGCTTACACCATCAATGGCGCATACACGATGAGTCTCGAGGATGAGCAGGGCTCGATCGAAGTTGGTAAACGCGCCGACCTTGTCATACTCGACCGCAATCTTTTTGACATTCCGGCCTCGGAAATCTCCGATGCCAATGTAACAATGACGATCTTCGACGGTCGAACCGTGTACCAGAAACCCGAGTAATCAATGAACGCACCGATGTACAGCATGCGGCCACGTCGCCAGAGCGCCATTCCAAACGTAATTTTCGTGTTGCTCGTTGCGAACGGCATCATATTCGCTTTGCAGCAGTTGAACCCGCGGTTCCTGATGATCAACTTCGCGCTGTGGCCTGCCGGAGTGCCGGGGTCGCCGTTTATGCCGTGGCAGCTCGTCACGTACAGCTTTCTGCACGGCAACATGACGCACATCTTCTTCAACATGTTCGCCCTGTGGATGTTCGGTCGCGAACTCGAAATCATGATGGGTCAGAAGCGATTCCTGATCTACTATTTCAGCTGCGTCGTCGGTGCCGGCCTGGTGCAGTTGATCGTTGCGGGTACGCAGGGCGGGCTGTATCCGACGGTTGGCGCGTCTGGCGGAGTGTTCGGCATCCTGCTTGCCTATGGCCTCGCGTTCCCGAATCGTATGATCATGCTGATATTCCCGCCGATTCCGATGAAGGCCAAGTACTTCGTCCTGTTCTATGGTTTGCTCGAGTTGTATCTCGGAGTAAGTGGCAACGCGCCCGGCGTGGCCAACTTCGCACATCTCGGCGGCATGTTCTTCGGGTTCCTGTTGCTGCGCTACTGGGCGAAACCGCGGCGAAGAAGCTGACCCGAACAATGAAACCTTTTTGAGTTCACATACATCTATTATTAAACGACATTGACGTGGGAGACACCATGACGATCAAACGCAGGCAATTTCTGGGACAAATGGCAGCGGGCAGTGCGGTATTGACCGTGCCGGCTTTCCTGCATGGCTGCAGCATTCAGCAGGCGACAGCGGTCGCGGACCCAACGCCGGAAAATCCGTTCATGGACTGGTTCGGTGTTGACCAGGCAACGGTCGCCAAGGTCATGTCGGAACTGACCGCGAATGGTGCAGATGCCGCCGACCTCTACTTCCAGCATTCGAGATCCAATTCCCTGTCGCTCGAAGACGGTATCGTCTCCAAAGCGAATTCGAATATTCAGCAAGGCGTTGGGCTACGAGTCGTGATTGGCGAGCAGACGGGCTACGCCTTTACCGAGGACCTGACTTTAGCGTCGATGCTCGCGGCGGCACGCACAGCATCGGCGATTGCGAACGGCAGCCGAACCGTGGCGCCGCAGTCGTTCACGCCGAAAGACATGGGCAGCTTGTACACGACGACCGTACCGTGGGCGAATGTCGGTATCGATCAGAAACTGCCGGTCCTCAAGTACATCGAGGAACAGGCCAAGGCGAAGGACCCTGCTGTTGACAAGGTGTCGGTCTATTGGGCCGACAGCGATGAGCGCGTGATGATAGCGACGCTCGACGGCACCCTGGTCACTGACCACAGACCGATGACGCGGGCAACCGTCCTCGTTACGGCGAAGAAGGGTGACGAAGTCCAGTCGGGGTATTCTAATATCGCTGCGCGCGAGGAATTCGGCTGGTACACCGAAGAGCGGCTCGACACGATGATCCAGGAAGCAGTTGATCGCACGATGATCCTGTTCGATGCGCGCCGTCCGCCGGCCGGTGAAATGCCTGTGATCCTGGCATCCGGCGCCAGCGGTATCCTGCTGCATGAGGCCATTGGCCACGGCATGGAAGCCGATTTCAATCGCAAGGGCACGAGTATTTATTCAGACATGATGGGCAAGAAAGTCGCCGAACCGTTTGTAACGGTCGTCGACCAGGCAACGATTCCGCGCGAACGGGGTGCGTTGAACTACGACGATGAGGGCAACAGGGCGGGTCGTACCGTTATGGTCGAGAATGGTGTCCTCAAGTCCTACCTGCACGACCAGATCAGTGCCAAACAGTATGACCTCAAACCTACCGGCTCGGGAAGGCGCCAGTCCTACCGGTTTGCACCAATGCCGCGTATGAGTTGCACGTTTATGGAAGATGGCCCGCATACGACGGAGGAGATCATCGAAGCAGTCGATCACGGCATCATTTGTGAGACCTACACGAACGGGCAGGTGCAGATTGGCGCAGGTGACTACACGTTCTACGTCAAGAACGGCTGGCTCGTCGAGGGCGGCCGGGTTACAGCGCCCATCAAGGACGTCAACATTATCGGCAATGGCCCCGAGTCGCTGAAGCGCATCACGATGGTCGCCAACGACGCGCGACTCGATACGGGTGGCTGGACCTGCGGCAAGAACGGTCAAAGCGTACCGGTCTCCCAGGGCATTCCAACAGTGCTCGTCTCCAACATGACCGTAGGAGGCGAAAATGCCAGCTAATCTCAAAGATCAGGCCATGCATGCAGTTGAGCTTGCGCAAAGGTCCGGCGCCGAAGACGCATGGGCAAACGCGAGTCAGAGCCGCGATGTCGAGTTCGAGTACCGTGATGGTGCACTCGAGAAGGTCAAGGACACGACATCGCGAACGCTCGGCGTGAATATTTACGCGAACGGCCGCTACTCGAGCCACCAGACAACCGACCTGAATCCCGATCGACTGGGAGGTTTCATTGAGGAAGCCGTTGCGATCACGCGTGCGCTCGAGCCAGACGACTACCGCAAGATTACACCCGAAGAGCTGTTTGCAAATCGTCCCACCGATGATCTCGATCTTGTCGATGAGACAGTTGCCGTGCTGGACCGGGATCAGCGCCTGGCGTGGTGTGAGGCGCTCGACACTGTGTCGACCGGGCACGAGCGGGTTATTTCTGCGACAGCAGGAGTCTATGACGGCACGCAACAGTCAGCGTCTGCAAGCAGCAATGGATTTACCGGCTCCCAGGAGTCTACTTACTGCTGGTTTGCGTCGCGCGTGACGCTACGTGATGCGGGCGACAAACGCGCGGAAGACGGTTTCTATGCCGGTGGCGCGCACGTAGAGGATCTACCAGAGGCGGCGGCAGTCGGACAAGTCGCTCTCGACAGAGCGCTGTCTCGTCTTGACTCGGAAAAAGGCCCGACCGTAAAAACGGCCATGGTTGTCGACTCTCGAGCCGCGGCGTCACTGGTCGGGCGCCTGATGCGGCCGGCTAATGCTGGCAGCGTTCAGCAGGGGCGGTCGTTCTGGGCGCCACTCATTGGTGAGCAGGCGTTCAGCGACAAACTAACGATTGTCGATGACCCGCTGATAAAGCGCGGATTGGCCTCACGCCACTATGACAATGAAGGTATTTCAGCGAGGGCGCTACCTATCGTCGAAAATGGCGTCGTGAAGAATATCTATGTCGACACGTACTATGGCCGCAAAGGCGATATGACGCCGACAACCGGTTCCGCATCAAACCGTCGAATTGCTTTGGGAGCGCAGTCCCTGGAGCAATTGCTTGCCGCGGTCGGTAACGGCGTCTACGTGACGTCGTGGCTCGGTGGCAATGCCGACTCCACAACCGGTGACTTCTCGCTCGGTTTGCGCGGCCACATGGTGGAGAATGGCCAGATCGGGCGACCCGTCGGCGAAATGAACGTCACGGGCAATTTGAAGGACCTGTTCGGCAAGCTGGAAATGGTCGGCAACGACCCGTACCCGTATTCATCAACGCTCGCACCGTCACTGGTGTTTGTCGACGTCGATTTCTCGGGCGCGTAGGGCTCACGCCATCAGGCCGCCGTCGATCGGTATCGCGGTTCCTGTCATGTGACTTGCCGCATCGCTGGCGAGGAATACGACGAGGCCCGCGATATCTTCAGGTGTTGCTATCCGGCCGTTGGGGCTTGCTGATGCTACGTCGTCGAGAAAAGCGTCGACGTCCTCACCTTGCTCCTGCGATTCGCTGACGAGCATCGGCGTATCGACGCCGCCCGGGCATATCGCGTTGATACGCACGCCGTCATTCGCGTAATCCAGCGCCATCGCCCGCGTCAAAAGTACCAGCCCGCCCTTACTGGCACAGTAGGCGGCAGCTCTTTCTCCGCCCTCGAGGCCCCACACTGACGCAATGTTGATAATGCTGCCTGCGGCCTTTCTTATGTGCGGAATAGCAGCCCGCGATAGGAAAAACGGCACGTCCAGGTTGATCGCCATCGTGTCGCGCCAGTCGTCGTCACTCGTGTCCTCGGCATCGCCGCGAATGAGTACGCCGGCGGCATTTACGAGGCAGTCCAACCCTCCGAATTCGTCGACGGCATCAGCGGTCAGCTCATCGCAATCGTCCGATTCCGCCAACTCGCCGGCCCAGGTCGAAATGTTCCCGGATACATCTGCGACTTCTTCCAGGCGGCTCTCATCGCGTCCAGCTGCCATGACGGACCAGCCGGCGTCGGCGAATGCAATCGCGACGGCCGCGCCGATGCCGGAGCTGGCACCCGTAACCAGGGCAACGTTCATATCGAGACTCTCAAACCAAGTATCGTGTCATTATAGACGGATATCCGACGATGACAGATAACGCACTAAATAGTCTGGGCTGGCGACCGCACTTCTCGGCGCAGCTCACAGATGCCGAAGCCGACACCTTGCAAGTGGTCGGTGTAATGGCCGTGCATCGTGGGCGGATAGATGTCGCCGCAGCAGACGG
>CALZHX010000007.1 GCA_945787435.1 uncultured Woeseiaceae bacterium | reverse complement strand
CGTGCAGGCTGACCAGGGAGACGACACATGAGCTACCTGCTTGCGATCGACCAGGGAACGAGCAGTAGCCGCGCGGTTGTTTACGACGACGCGCTGCAAACGCTGGCAAGCGCGCAGCAGGAATTTCCGCAAATCTATCCACAGCCCGGCTGGGTCGAGCACGACCCGGAGGCGATCTGGGAGTCGGTGCGCCTCGTGACCAGGCAGTGTGTGGATGAGCTTGGCGTATCCGATTTTGTGGGTATCGGCATTACGAACCAGCGTGAAACGACAATGATCTGGAACCGCGAAAGCGGTGCGTGCGTGTACAACGCCATTGTCTGGCAGGATCGCAGAACGGCGGACCTTTGTGAACGGCTCAGGGTGGACGGTGCCGGACAAATGGTCGTCGATAAGACCGGGCTATGCCTCGATCCTTATTTTTCGGCGACGAAGATCGCATGGCTGCTCGAGAACGTGCCGGGCGTCCGCGACGACGCAAAAGCCGGCAAGCTTGCGTTTGGAACGGTGGACACATTCCTGCTGTGGCGCATGACGGCCGGTCGGGTGCATGCGACCGATGCGACCAACGCGTCTCGAACGATGTTGTTCAATATTCATACGCAGGACTGGGACGACGAACTATTACAACTGTTTGATGTGCCCCGCGAACTGCTGCCTGATGTGTATGACTGTGCGACTGAATTCGGCGTATGCGATGCGAAGGCACTTGGTATCGAGGCGCCGGTACTCGGAATCGCTGGCGACCAGCAGGCCGCCCTGATTGGCCAGGCCGGAATTGAGCAGGGCATGACAAAGAGCACTTACGGCACCGGCTGCTTCGTCATAGCAAACACGGGGAGCACTGCGCTCACCTCGCAGAATCAGCTATTGACGACGATCGCCAGCCGGCTCGATGGTGAAGTCACCTACGGCCTGGAAGGCAGTGTGTTCGTCGCAGGCTCTGCCGTGCAGTGGTTGCGAGACGGGCTGAAAATAATTGACTCAGCGCCCGAAACTGAGGCGATCGCAACGCAAACGGGCATCGTAGAAGACGTGCATGTCGTGCCGGCATTTGCGGGGCTTGGCGCACCTTACTGGGACGCCCATGCTCGTGGGGCAATCCTGGGGCTGACTCGCGGTAGCGGCCGCAACGAAATCGTAACAGCCACACTGCAGGCGATCGCGTATCAAACCCACGACCTGATTGCCGCGATGTCGGACGATGGTGTTTTGCCATCGGTCATTCGCGTCGACGGTGGCATGGTAGCCAACGAGTGGTTCCTGCAGTTCCTGGCCGACGTCCTTGCGATTACGGTCGAACGGCCGGCGAACGTCGAATCAACAGTTTTGGGTGCTGCCTACCTGGCTGGACTGAAGGCGGATGTGATTGCATCGACGAGTGACATCTCCGGCATGTGGCAGTGCGAGCGGCTTTTCGAGCCTGGTATGCGTCACGAACGTCGCGAGGAGCTGCTGGCCGGCTGGTCCGCGGCTGTCGCCCGCGTGCGGACCGACACCTGACCATGCTCAGGGCACGACAGAAAATCGGCAAGTACCGAATCCTGGGGCGCATTTCGTCGGGGCCGCTGGCGGATGTGTACCGGGCATTCGATACCATTCAAAAGACCCGGGTCGCTCTCAAGATTCCGAGATCGGGCGACGCGACCGGTGAACGAGAATTCCTGCACGAGGTGCAGGTAGCGACGCGGCTCAAGCATCCGAACATCCTCTCTGTACTGAACGCCAGTTATATCGATGATCATTTTGTTATTGCGATGGAGCTTGGCGACGAATCGCTGGCTGATCGCATTGAACGCCGCACATCGACTGCACGGGCGATGGAGCTTGCCGCGCAAGCACTTGCCGCGCTCGCGCATGCGCACGAACACAAAATTATTCATTGCGACATCAAGCCCGAGAACTACATTCTCTTCCCGGGTAATCAACTCAAACTGGCAGACTTCGGGTTTGCCAAGATCAGCCTGCGTACGCTGAAGGCATCGGGTTCAGGCACGATCGACTACATTGCGCCGGAACAGGCCATGGGCCGGCCCAAATTTCAGTCCGACGTGTTTTCGCTTGGCCTCGTACTGTACCGCCTGTTTTCCGGGAAGCTCCCGGAGTGGCCGTTCGAATGGCCGATGGCAGGTCACGATCGCCTGGCCAGTCGGGTGCGTCCTGAATTCACCGAGTTCCTGAGAAAAGCGATCCAGCTCGATCCGTCCAAACGCTACCGTGACGCGGTGCAAATGCAGGCAGCCTTCGAGCGCTTGCACAGTCACGCCCGGCGGCAGAAACGCGCCAAACCAAAAAACGGCAGCCGCAGCGAATCGTCGTGGCGGCAAATGCAGTGGCGCGAGTTTCAGCGCAAGTACCGCAAGGTATTGCACACGAGCCACCAGTGCCGGCGCTGCGAAGGCCCGGTGTCCGAGAGCATGCAGGCATGCCCATGGTGCGGTTTCGATAATCCCGCACGCGGCTCCGAGTCATTACTCGCGTCGACCTGTCCGCGTTGCGAGCGAGGCGCCAAGAACGACTGGAACTATTGTTCCTGGTGTTACGGCCCGGGGTTCGTGGAAGAGACGTCGCGCCGATATCCCGACAAACGCTATACGTCGCGCTGCGGCAGCAGCCGTTGCCGCGGACCGCTCATGCCCTTCATGCGCTATTGCCCGTGGTGCCGCACAAAAGTGAAGAAACCCTGGAAATTGCGGGGCAGCAGGCAGACGTGCAAGGCCTGCAAGTGGGGCATTGCGAAAGAATTCTGGAACTACTGTGCCTGGTGCAGGGAGCCCGTGAGACGTGACTGATGCCGCACTTGTACTGGATGGTGCCATTGAGCCGGATCAGCATCGCCTGACGGCCGGTGGCGGCAACGTGTTCGCTTACACCTGCCGTGCGCCCAATAAGGAGACTGAGAATGAAGACACGGTCGCAGTGATTCCTTACGGGCCCGCCGCCGCCGTTCTGGTTGTCGCTGACGGCGCAGGAGGATTGCCGGCTGGCAAGCGGGCATCCCTGACCGCGGTAAACAGCCTTGTCGATTCAATGCAGCATGCGATGGAAGAAACGATGCTGTTGCGCACGGCGATACTCAACGGAATGGAGGCGGCAAATGCGGCCGTGCGAGCCATCGGCAATGGCTCGGCAACGACGCTGACGGTGATCACGATAGAAGGGCTGATCGCCCGTTCGTACCAGGTGGGTGATTCGGAGGCGATCGTTGTTGGACAGCGTGGCGTGATTAAATTGCAGACAACGCCGCATTCGCCTACCGGATTCGCCGTCGAGGCGGGTTTCCTCGATGAGAAAGAAGCGCTGCATCACGAAGACCGTCATCTTGTTTCGAACTTCCTGGGCACGCCGGAAATGCGAATTGATGTCGGTGGCGAGGTCAAACTGCGGCCGAGGGACACAATTCTTCTGGCGAGCGACGGACTCATGGACAATGTGCATCTCGACGAGATTATCGAGCGGGTGCGCAAGGGCCCGCTGGACAGTGCCGCAGAGCGCGTCATTTCACTCGCGCATCGTCGCATGACCGGCGTATCGGCGGCATTGCCGAGCAAGCCTGACGACCTGTCGCTGATACTTTATCGAAGAGGCGCGATTGCCGCGCAGGATTCGTCGCAATAAATTTAACAAAATCAATAGTGTAGAATCATCAGGCGAATGCGGCGCCCACGCACGAACAGCCGTGACGACAGGTGTTGATCGTGCGGGGGCCGCGTTATATCGTCACAATGGTCACGCAGCAGCTAAAAGGGTGAGTCTTGGCATTGATTCCGATGGAACTCAGCCATGCTTTTGATGCTCCAAACCCTCGTGCAGTCTGTGCAATACAGAGGGTCAGGACAATGAAATCACGCCGATCACCCACGTTAGTCCCCAGCTGGCTAAAACCACTTCTTTTCATCGCGTTTGCTGCCGTCGTTACCGGCGCCTGTAAAGACAGCGGCGGGTCATCGGGTGGTGCCGGGATGCCGGCACCGTCGGGCGGTGGCATGCCGGCCCCACCAGGCGGGTCGAGTGGCGGTTCCTCGGGCGGCGGCGGTTCCAGCGGTGGATCCAGCGGTGGATCGAGCGGTGGATCGAGCGGCGGTTCCAGCGGTGGATCGAGCGGCGGTTCCAGTGGCTCATCGGGCGGGTCTTCAGGTGGCGGCGGCAGCATGCCTCCGCCCCCGTTACCGGGCAGCGGTGGTGCCGGAGGTTCGAGTGGACCGACAGGCAGTTCCGGAGGTCCGAGCGGGTCAGGCGGTGACGTCGGCAGCGTCCCGGGTGGCGGCGCTGATCCGTTGGGTGTCCCGCCACCGCCGAGTTCCAGTGGTGGCGGCGGCGGTGACGGCGATGCGTCGAGCGATGCCGGTGACTCCGGCGATTCTGGTGGTGAAGCCGGAGACGGCGAGCCCAGCGACTGGGAAGACGAGGCATCGTCATCTGACAGCGAGTGCGGTGACAACGGTGCGCTACCCGGCGGCATCGGCGGCATGGGTCAGGACGGTGAATGCATAGGTGGCGGTGGCGGCGGAGGGTCGTCATCTTCTGACAGCAGCGCAAGTTCATCTGGCGCAAGCGGCGGCGTTGGCGGGGGCGGCGGCGTTTCGGAGGGCGG
>CALZHX010000006.1 GCA_945787435.1 uncultured Woeseiaceae bacterium | reverse complement strand
TAGAAGTATCAGCCAACACGGTGTCCGGCGATGTCAACGTAGTCGATGTGTCAGGCTCAGTTTCTGCGGAAGTGGTCAGTGGCGAGGTCCTGGTTCGAGACGGATCATTCGACCGTGCAACACTCAATTCGGTCAACGGCGAAGTTGATTTTCATGCTGGCCTTCGCGACGGTGGCAGGCTGACGATCGAGACAGTCAATGGTGACGTCGATGTACAGTTTGACGGTGACGTGGAGGGGAGATTTGATGTCGAGACGTTCAATGGCGACATCACCAACTGCTTCGGTCCGAAGCCGGAACGAACCAGCAAGTACACACCCGGGCTGGAACTGAGTTATACCGTGGGTGACGGTGGTGGGCGCGTCATTATTTCAACATTGAATGGCGACATCGATCTGTGTGACCAGTAGATCCTGACAACCCGAAAAAATGGGGACAGAGCCCTCGGGCTCTGACCCCTTTTGTTTGGTAATCTATGCGGTCCCGATCCCGGAGTCCGTCATGGGTGGTTTGCTCAAAAAACTCGGTTATTTCTTCGTTGCTTTCGTCGCGCTGTTCACAATCGCCGCGATCGCCGTCTTCCTGTTTTTCGATCCCAACGACTATCGAGATCGAATAGCCGAGGAGGTTAAAGGCGAAACCGGTCGCGATCTCATTATCGAGGGTGACCTGGAACTGAGCTTTTTTCCATGGTTCGCTATCAACATTGGCAAAACGAGCCTCAGTAACGCGCCGGGCTTTGGCGAGGAGCCCTTCCTGAGCTTCGACGAAGCACGGGCAAGCGTTAAAGTCCTGCCGCTGATCCGCCGCAAAGGGCTCGAGATTGGCAACATCGTGCTCGATTCGTTTCAGCTCAATCTCAAGGTCGCCGCCGACGGGCGCAATAACTGGCAGGACCTCGAGCAGGCAGGCGGCACACAACCTGAGGCTGGCGAAGCAGGTCCTGATACGTCCCGCACACTAGACGTTGCGGGCGTGGAAATTCGCAATGCCGCAGTGCATTACGATGATGCGCAGGCTGGCGAAACGTACAGCCTTACGAACTTCAACCTTAGAACCGGCCGCGTTTCCAGCAGTGATCCGATCGATATCCGCAGCGACTTCGACTTTGACATGCAACCTGCTGACCTGTCCGGAGACGTTTCGATCGAGTCGTCGCTGGTGCCAGGTGGAGAAGGGGGCATCACCCTGGGTGACACTGAGATTTCCATTCTGGGAGTCGATGCAACGTTGTCGGTTGCAGGCGATGAGCCGGGCGCACGACTGCAGATCGATGCGTTCTCACTGAAGAGCCTGATGACCCGGCTCAATCTCGAAGTGCCGGTTACGGCAGACCCCGACGCACTCGGCAAGATCATTTTTGACGGCAACGTGCAGGTGAATGATGACGCGATTTCCGTCACAGGGCTCGAGCTCGTGGTCGATGACACGACGTTCAGCGGCAGGTTGTCGCTGGCGCGTAATGAGGCAGGCACGATCAGTATCGATCTTGCTGCCGATAGCATCGATCTCGATCGTTACATGGAGCCGGCGGCAGATGCATCGGCATCGAGTGGTAGCGCTGTTCCGGTCGAGATTCCGGCCGACCTGATCAGGGCAGTCAACCTGCGTGGCGCTCTCACCGTTGATACAGCAAAACAGAGTGGTATGACATTCGACAATGTGGCGCTGGGGCTCAATGCCGCGAATGGCGATATGCGCTTGCACCCGATCACTGCGGACCTCTTCGATGGCAAGTATGACGGTGATGTTCGTATCAATGCATCCGGCAGTGTTCCAGTACTGTCAGTCAATGAAAACGTCCGCGATGTCAGTCTCGGATCGCTCGCCCGGGCCATGTTCAAGCAGGAGAACGTCACCGGCACGATAAACGGGTCTTTCAAGCTTAGCGGCAGAGGCGAGAATCTTGCGGCAATTCAGCGCAGCCTGGGCGGCAACATGTCGATGGAGTTGATCGATGGCGCGTGGGAGGGAACGGATCTCTGGTACGAACTACGGCGTGCCCGCGCACTCTATAAGCAGGAACCGGCGCCCGAGCCCGAGTTGCCAGCACGCACGCAGTTCAGTTCGGTGAAGGCGACGGGTCCTGTGACCGACGGCGTATTTCGTAACAATGACCTCTTTGCGCAGTTGCCGTTCATGCAGCTTACGGGCAAGGGCTCCGTCGATTTCGCTGCGGCTGAAGTCGACTATCGAATGACAGCACGTATTCTTGAGAACCCGGAATTTGCCGCCGACGCAACGGCGGAAGAACTCGATGAGTTCACCGAGGCCAAGATCCCGCTCAGGATTACCGGCTCTCTGGCGGACCCGACAATTGCTCCCGACATTGAAGAGATGCTCAAGGAAGAAGTGAAAGAAAGGGTCGAGGAAGAGATCAAGGACAAGCTACTCAAGAAACTGTTCGGCGACGATGAGTGATTTCTCCAGCCGCGTGCTGCGGTGGTATGAATCACACGGGCGCAAGGACCTCCCATGGCAAAAGCCGGATGCCTATTGCGTCTGGATTTCAGAGATCATGCTGCAGCAGACGCAGGTGCAAACCGTCATCCCTTACTTCGAGCGTTTCATGCAGAGTTTCCCCAATGTCATCGCGCTCGCAGATGCGAACCTCGATGCTGTTCTCGATCACTGGTCGGGGCTCGGCTATTACGCAAGGGCTCGCAATCTGCACAGTGCCGCGCGCCGTATTCGCGATGAGCATGACGGCGCCTTTCCACAGTGCTTCGATGACGTAGTGGGGCTCCCTGGCATCGGACGTTCGACGGCGGGGGCGATCATGGCGCTGGCCTACAGCGAGCGATACCCGATTCTTGATGGCAACGTGAAGCGCGTACTGGCCCGGCACGGCGCAATCCAAGGCTGGCCCGGCAAGGCTGATGTCGCAAAGGTTCTGTGGCACGCCGCAGAAGAGAACACACCGGAAAGCGGAGTCCGTGATTACACGCAGGCTATGATGGATCTCGGTGCGACGGTCTGCACACGTAGCCGTCCGCAATGCGATGCTTGTCCCGTATATGCCGATTGTGCGGCTCGTACAGCTGGCACGGTCGACCAGCATCCCGGTCGCAAGACGAAGAAAGCGAAACCACTAAAGCAGACGACCATGGTGCTGGCGGTCAGCAACAGTTCTGTCTATCTCGAGCGCAGACCTCCGGCAGGCATATGGGGCGGGCTATGGAGTCTGCCTGAACTGCCGGACGGGCAGGTCGGTGACTGGTGCCAGGCAACCCTTGATAGTGTCGGGCGAAGTGTCGAGTCCTGGGATATGCTGCGCCACAGCTTCAGTCACTACGACCTCGATATTCAACCTGTGGTAGTGCGCATTGACGCAACGTCGCGTAGAGTCGCCGACAATGACGATGCCATCTGGCACTCACTTGACGCAGCACCCCCCGGCGGAATCGCCGCGCCGGTGCAGAAACTGATCAACACACTGAAAGACGAAACTCATGCCCAGAACAATTAACTGCGTAATGCTCGGCGAAGGCGCCGAAGGCCTCGACTATGCTCCATATCCCGGCCCGCTCGGCCAGCGAATCTACGACAGCGTCTCGAAAGAAGCGTGGCAAAAATGGCTCGCGCACCAGACGATCCTCATCAACGAATACCGCCTGACACCGATCGAGCCTGACGCACGCAAATTTCTCGAGACAGAAATGGAGAAGTTCTTCTTTGGGGGTGGCGCGACAGTACCGGACGAGTTCGTCGCGCCGGAGTAGAATCAGCCGCGTACGCAGTACTGGACGCTGAACAATTCGCCTTGATCCATCCAGACTTTTCGAACCTCAAAGCCAGCGCGCTGCGCCATTTTTTCGAAGCCTTCCAGCGTGTACTTATGTGAGTACTCGGTCAGGATCGATTCGCCATCATCGATCTGAATCCGCTCGTCACTGTTCGTAACGACCTGCCTCTTCCCGCTGATCAGGCGAATCTCCATGCGGCCCTCGTCGGCGTCGTAATGGGCGCTGTGCGTGAACGCTTCGACATCAAAATCGAAACCAAATTCGCGATTGAGGTGCGTAAGCATATTCAGGTTGAATTGCGCGGTAACACCGGCACTGTCGTTGTAGGCGCGCTCGATGATGGCGGGATCTTTTTGCAGGTCGACACCAATCAGCAGTGCACCGTCAGCGCCTGCCTCCTGGTACATGAATCCGAGTAGCTCCTGCGCTATGTCGTTCGTGAAGTTGCCGATGGTCGACCCTGGAAAATAGACAATATTCCGGAGCGGCATGATGGCCGGATCAGGCAAGTCGAAAGGTTGGGTAAAGTCAGCGACGACGGGCAGCACCTCCAGCCCCGGGTGTTCCGAGCGGATTTTTTCCGCAGATAGAAGCAGGTGATCCTCGGAAATATCGACCGGAACATAAACGGCCGGCTGGTGGAGGCTGTTAAGCAGTGCGCGGGTCTTGCGGCTGGAGCCGCTACCGAATTCGATAAGGCTCGCTTTCTCACCGATCAGGTCGCATATCTCGGGCATGTTGTCGAGCATGATGCCGAGCTCTGTTTCCGTCGGATAGTACTCGGGCAAATGTGTGATCTCGTCGAACAGCTGCGAGCCGCGCTCGTCGTAGAAGTACTTCGGCGAGATCATCTTCTCGGGCAAGCGCAGGCCCGCCAGGATTTCAGCCAGTGCGGCGCTCATACGACACCATCCTTCGCCAGACGTATGCCGAGAAACTGCCAGCGCGCATCCGGGTAGAAAAAGCTTCGGTAGCTCGGACGTATGTGCCCGCTCGAGGTTGCGCAGGAACCGCCGCGCACCGTCATCTGGTTGCACATGAATTTGCCGTTGTACTCGCCGAGCGAGCCGTCGAGCGGCACGAACCCGGGTTAGGCTGCGTACGGCGACGAGGTCCACTCCCAGACATCGCCGAAAAACTGATCGCCAGTTCCGGCCACCGGGTGCCAGTAGCCAGACTCTATAAAATTGCCTTGTACCGGCCTATCGCTCGCGGCCAGCTCCCATTCAAACTCCGTGGGCAGCCGCGCTCCAGCCCAGCGCGCGTAGGCATCGGCCTCGTAGTAACTGACATGACAGACTGGCGCACTGCCATCGATGTCGCGCTGTCCGCCGAGTGTGAATTCGGTTTCGAGAGATTCGTCCCAGTACAGCGGCCGGTCCCAGCCGCGCTCGTTGATTGTCGACCAGCCGTCAGATAGCCACAGATTGGAATCCCTGTAGCCACCGGCGTCGATGAACTGGCGATACTCGGCGTTAGTGACGAGCCGCGTGCCGATCTGATGTTCGTGCAGCAACGCGTCATGTCTTGGTGTCTCGTTGTCGAAAAAGAAGCCGTCGCCCAATGCGCCGACTTTGTGAATACCCGAAGGCCCGTTTACAAATGCGTAGCCGCCGGGTGTGGCAGATTCTGGTATCGCGAGTTTAGTACTAACCGCCGGTCGCATCGGATTGCTGGAAAAGACGTGCTTGATGTCGGTCAGGAACAATTCCTGGTGCTGTTGTTCGTGGTTTATTCCAAGAAGAACGAGGGCGCGTAATTCCGGATTCTTGCCGTCGCGGTCAAGCAGCGACAGCATTGCAGCATCTACGTGCGATCTGAACTCCATGACCTGGGCGAGCGTCGGCCGTGACAACAAGCCGCGATTCGGTCTCGCGTGCATCTGGCCGGCCGAGAAGTAGTAGGAGTTAAACAGGAAGTCATACTGGTCATCGAGCGTCCTGTAGTCCGGGTCTAACACCTTGAGGACGAAGCGTTCGAAAAACCAGGTGACGTGGGCGAGATGCCATTTTGACGGGCTGACATCGGGCATCGATTGCACAACCGTGTCTTCAGGCTCGAGTTCCGCGCACAGACCCGGCATCACTGCACGGGCGTCGCGATAGCGCGTGGACAAGCTCATCGTAGCGGCAGCGCCGTGCGCTTGAGAACAGTGCGGATAGCGACACTGGAGTTGACTCGGGCTACGCCGGGCAGTCGTGTTAGTTCGTCTTTATGGAGGCGCTCGAAATCGGCCATATCGGCAACGACGACCCGTAGCAGGTAATCGAACTCTCCGGTCATCAGGTAGCACTCCATGACTTCGGGAATATCGCGCACTGCCTCCTCGAAGGCCGCGAGCTCGCTCTGCTCCTCGCGGTGCAGACCTATGTGAACCAGGACATCGCCCGGCATGCCGGCCTTGCTCTGGCTCACCATGGCGACGTAACGCTCGATCATGCCATCTTCTTCGAGCGCGCGAACGCGCCGCAGGCAGGCAGATTCGGATAGATGGACCTGTTGCGCGAGCTGCTTATTACTGATGCGGCCGTCGCGCTGCAGTGCCTCGAGAATTAGTCTGTCAAAACGATCCATATGGGAAACATGAAAGTGCTGAATAAGATCAATAAGTCGCAGAAAATGCCACAAAAACACCGATCTGTCACTGATATAGCAAGCACATGGCGCAAAATCACGCGTAATGTGTCAATTGGATCATGAGAAACGGGAGAGAGCTCATGAAGGTTGGGGTACCAAAAGAAATAAAAACACTCGAGTTTCGTGTCGGCATGACACCGGCCGGCGTGCGCGAGCTTGTGCATGACGGCCACGAAGTTGTTGTCGAAACGAATGCAGGACTCGGCATCGGCATGACCGATGCGGATTACGAGAAGGCAGGTGCAACAGTACTTGGCAGCGCTAAGGAGGTCTTTGCGGCTGCCGAGATGATCATCAAGGTCAAAGAGCCGCAGCTCAGTGAATGCGCGATGCTGCGCGACGACCAGGTGTTGTTCACGTACCTGCATCTCGCGGCGGACCCTGCCCAGACCAAGGCACTCGTTGAGTCGGGTACGACCGCGATCGCCTACGAAACAGTTACCGCGGATGATGGCTCGCTGCCCTTGCTGACGCCCATGTCAGAAGTCGCAGGCCGGTTGTCTATTCAGTCCGGCGCGTATCACCTGCAGAAAGCAAACGGTGGACGCGGAGTGTTGCTCGGTGGAGTGCCAGGCGTTCAACCGGGCAAGGTCGTCATTATTGGCGGCGGCGTATCCGGCACGAACGCTGCCGACATGGCGATTGGGCTTGGCGCAGACGT
>CALZHX010000005.1 GCA_945787435.1 uncultured Woeseiaceae bacterium | reverse complement strand
TTGGTTCGAATTCGCTTCTGGATCTTGTTGTGTTTGGTCGCGCCGCAGCGCACTTCTGCGAAGAAACGATGACGCCGGGGGCTCGGCACAAGGGGCTTGGTGCCGACGCGGGCCGGAACAGCATTGATCGCATTCATCGGCTGCGTAATGCGAGAGGCAGCCGGCCGACGGCCGAGATACGGCTCGAGATGCAGAAGATCATGCAGAATCATGCGGCGGTATTCCGCACTGGTGAGACCCTGGAGGAAGGTGCTGACCTGCTTGGCCGCACCTTCGAAACGCTCGGCGACGTGGCGGTCTCGGATCGATCCCTGGTCTGGAATACCGACCTGATCGAGACCATGGAACTCGAAAACCTCATGCTCAATGCAACGGCGACTATTCGATCGGCAGTCAACCGTCTCGAGAGTCGTGGAGCGCATGCACGCGAGGATTATCCTGATCGTGATGATGACAACTGGATGAAGCACACACTGGCCTGGGTCGATGATAATGGCCGGGTCGAGTTCGAGTATCGACCGGTGCACATGGAAACCCTGACCGACGAGGTCGAGGTTGTGCCACCCAAAGCGCGCGTGTACTAGGAGTATTGTTTTGGCAGAGTTCCGCCTCCCCAAAAATTCACGAATCCGCAAGGGACAGCATTTCCCGGCTGGCGGCGGCGCGAACAACGTGCGTCGTTTCGCCGTGTATCGCTACGATCCCGACAGCGGCGAGAACCCGCATGTCGACACTTACGAGGTGGATATCGACAGCTGCGGGCCGATGGTCCTGGACGCGCTGATCAAGATCAAGAATGAGGTGGACCCGACCTTGACATTCCGCCGCTCGTGTCGCGAAGGCATTTGCGGTTCCTGCGCGATGAATATCGATGGCGGTAATACACTCGCGTGCACACGGGCAATCAACAGCATCAAGGGTGATGTGAAGATTTATCCGTTACCGCACATGCCGGTCGTCAAAGACCTTGTTCCTGACCTGACAAACTTCTACGCGCAATACGCGTCAATCAAGCCCTGGCTACAGACTCGTACGCCGCCTCCGCCGGACCAGGAGCGCCTGCAAAGCAAGGAAGACCAGGAACTCATCAACGAACCGGCCGCCTGCATCCTGTGCGCCTGTTGCTCGACGAGTTGTCCGAGTTACTGGTGGAACAGCGACCGCTATCTCGGCCCGGCCGCGCTGCTCGCAGCCTATCGCTGGCTCGTTGACAGCCGCGACGAGGCGACCGGAGAGCGCCTCGATGAACTCGAAGATCCGTTCCGGCTGTATCGTTGCCATACGATCATGAATTGCACTCAGACCTGCCCGAAAGACCTGAACCCTGCGCAGGCAATCGCCGAGACCAAGAAGATGCTGGTCGAGAGGCGTTATTGACGCAGCTCAAATGGCAATGCCGGCCTCACAGACTGAACTGTGCAGTTGTCTAAACTGAAGTGGCAATGCAGACGTGGAATGAGAGAGCTGGACGAGCTTCTCGTGACTTATTTGGAGCAACGCTACGAGCAGGCTCCCGTAACGGATAAGCGGGCGTTTCAGGCACTTTTGCAGCTTCCCGATCCTGACCTCGCCGGCTATTTGTTGAACAACCAGACGCCTGCCACCGAACTGCAACGTGTCGTCAAACACATTCTCAAGCGAACTGACACCTGACCCGTTGCTGCGATGCATCGTCACGGGCAGCGGCATCGCTGCCGCGGCTGGTGGTCTCGTGGCCATCGCGGGGTTGCCAGTCGCGGGGACCTGGCGCGCGCTCGCGGCCTTTATCTGGGTGGTTGCCAGCGTCGTGGAACTGTCGTTGGTCGCGAAAGGACACCTGTGCTGCCAGTCGCTTCGCATTGAGCAGGGTGGAAATATGCAAATCACGATGACCAGCGGTTGTTGTGTGCCGGCAACATTGAGCGCAGGGAGTGTCGTTCTCGATTCATTCGGATGGCTCAGATTCAAAGCGGAAAATGGTCGCCGTCATGTTGAGCTAATTCGACGCAAAAGCCCGGGAGACAAGGACTGGCGGCGCTTGCAGGTTATCTGGCGGCACTTGGGAGCAGGGCACTGAAGCTGCTACCATGCCCCGGCCGCGACCTAAGTCACAAATTGCATATCATGACCGTTGTTTTTAGAGAACTTTCCAGACCCCGGCCGGTCTATCCGGGTGTCGGTGGATAACGTACGTATGTCGAATGAATCGACCGACAAAGAACTGGTCAAACGAGTCCAGAAAGGCGACAAAGGCGCGTTTGATCTACTGGTGCTCAAGTACGAGCAGAAGATCGTAAATCTGGTGATGCGATATGTGCGCGACCCGGAACTTGCTCTGGATATTACCCAGGAAGCTTTTATCAAGGCGTACCGCGCGCTGCCGCGTTTTCGAGGCGACAGCGCTTTCTACACCTGGTTGTACCGGATCGCTGTGAATACGGCCAAGAACTACCTGGCAGCGCAGCGGCGACGTCCGATGGACATCGAGCTTGATATGCAGGACCCGGATCAATACGGGCTGCACGCCAAGCTCAAGGAAACAGACACGCCAGAGGGTCTTACGATCTCTCAGGAGTTGCAGGAAGTGCTGGAGCGTGCCATTGAAGCTCTGCCCGATGATCTCCGTACGGCGATTATCTTGCGCGAGCTGGATGGTATGAGTTATGAAGAGATCGCGCAGACAATGGATTGTCCCGTTGGCACCGTGCGATCGAGAATTTTCAGGGCCCGAGACGCTATTGGAAAGAAAGTCGGGAACCTGGTGCGATAATTAGGCGGGAACCTATGAACGATGCAATAAAAACACAAATTTCTGCATTCGTTGACGGCGAATTGCCGCAAAACGAAGCGGAATTACTGCTGCGCAGGCTTTGCCAGGATGTCGAACTCCGGAACCAGGCTGCTGAGTACCTGGCGATGGGTCGGGCAATGCGTGGCGAACGAGCAATCGTCGGTGTATCAATGTTGCGCGAGCGCGTGGCGGCGGCTCTCGACGACAAGGAGCTGCAAGAGGAGTTCGCCGAATCCGAGGTCGCTGCGCCGCGCTTCATGCGACCGCTGGCCGGTGTGGCAATTGCAGCCACCGTCGCACTGGTGGCATTGATCGGGTTGCAGCAAATGTCCGACGTTCCCGATGTTGAGACGGTGCAGGGTGGTGAGGCTGCCGCGGGCGTGACGGACGACAGCTACACAGTACCCGAGCCCGAATACGACCCGTTAAGTGACTATTACAACAGCCACGACGCATCGTCAGCTCACATTGGTTTTGACAGCATTACTCCACGACTCATCACCTACGAGATCAGGGACGGCAGGTTGGTAGAGATGGAACTCACCGATGTTCCTGCAGAGAACGATGAGCAGGACGACGAGAACGAAGAGACCTCTTCAGCGGACACGCTGTAATCTCAATGAAGACGCGACGCAGACAGCTAATCGCGACGGTGTTCGTTGCGTTAGGCGGCATTGTCGCGGCTACGCCTTGCCTGGCGGCAGATGAAATTGGGCCCGACGATTGGCTCGTAAAGATGGCGAGCGCTGTGCAGACGACGAATTACGAAGGCACCGTAATTCGTCTCCAGAACGGTAAGTCGGACACACTCAAGGTCGTCCACGTCGTGACAGACGGGGTCATTCACGAAAAGGTGGTCGTTCAGGAAGGCGATGGCCTGGAAATTATTCGTAATGGCAATGAGGTGCAATGCATCCTGCCCGACAAGCAGACAGTGCGAGTGGAAGAGTGGAACGACCAGAGCACGCTGTTTTCCTCGCTACCATCGACAGACATACAGTTTGGCAACGAGTACGACGTCTCAATCGTCCGTGAAGAACGCATTGCCGGCCGCAAGGCCGTCCTGCTGGCTATTCGGCCGCACGATGAGTATCGCTACGGGCACCGTATCTGGCTTGATATCGCGACCGGGTTTCCACTCCAGACCAAACTGATGCGGGATGATGGCGAAGCCATAGAGCAGGTCAAGTTTGCCGACATAACGCTGGATAAGGAGATCCACGCCAGCGCGCTGGCGCCATCGACAAGCATTGAGAACTTCCGCTGGTTCACTCAGCCGCAGCGCAAGATCAACCATGCCGTTGACAGCCCGTGGAATAGTGCCGAATTGCCGTCCGGATTTGCAGTCAAGTCGACACACGAAGAAGACCTGCCCGGCAGAGATGTGCCAGTTATTCATATCCTCTACAGCGACGGCCTGGCCAACGTGTCGGTTTTTATCGAGCCAGCCAATGACAAGAAGTTCGCGCGTCGTTCGCGTGCCGGTGCGTCAAATTCCTACAGCGTGGAGAACGATGGATATCAGGTGACAGCCGTCGGAGAGGTGCCGGCTGAGACTGTCGAGAAGATCGCAATCTCGATGCAACCCAACTGAAACAGGCCAGAGAGGCCTCATTGATCCAGGCCTGCCAGGCCTCCTACAATCATCTGAATGGATAACCCTAAGGGCAGAGTCTTGTCACTCGTTGGCAGCGCCGACGGCACGCGCGCGATCATCGCCGTCGATAGCGCCCAGGCATGCCCGCGTTGCGCGGCAGGGAAAGGCTGCGGTGCAGGAGTTTTTTCGGCTGGTGAAAGTGAGCGCCAGGTGGAAGCCAGGGTACCTGAGGGTCTTAGTCCGACAGTTGATGACATCGTTGAGATTTCGCTGGCTCCCGACAATCTGTTGCGGGCCGCGCTGATTGTCTATGGAATTCCAATGCTCGGCGCCCTTGCCGCCGCCGTGATGGCGTATGCTGCCTCACTGGGCGATGCCGGTGCCGCCATGGCGGCGTTGCTGGGCCTCGGCTTCGGGCTATTCATCAGTCGCTGGCGGGTGCGACAGGCGAATTGCCTGCAACGCTTCACACCAACAATTGAGAGACTTTGTTGAAGACTATCGACATCTACAGCCGGCAGGGATGCCACCTTTGCGAGGTAATGATCGAGGAGTTGCTGCCGCTCGTGCGCGGGCGCTTCGAGATCGTTGTCCACGATATTGACACTCGAGAGGACTGGAAAAAGGCGTATGACACGCAGATCCCGGTCGTCGAATATGACGGCGAGCTTATCTGTCAGTATCATCTCGACCGCCAAGCGCTCACACGGATTCCGGGCTTTGATGAACCGCATACGTAATTTCTCGATCATTGCACATATAGACCATGGCAAGTCCACACTTGCCGACCGGTTTATTCAGCACTGTGGCGGGCTGGCGGATCGCGAGATGGCTGAACAGGTGCTTGATTCGATGGACCTGGAGCGCGAGCGAGGCATCACGATCAAGGCGCAGAGCGTGTCGCTGAATTATGAGGCCCGGGATGGTGAGGTCTACGAGCTCAATTTCATCGATACGCCGGGACACGTCGATTTCTCGTACGAAGTGTCGCGTTCGCTCGCTGCATGCGAAGGCGCGCTGCTCGTTGTCGATGCAGCACAAGGCGTCGAGGCGCAAAGTGTCGCGAACTGCACAACGGCTATCGACCAGGGACTCGAAGTTCTGCCTGTACTGAACAAAATCGATCTACCGGCCGCGGAGCCGGACCGGGTCAAGGCCGAAATCGAAGATATTATCGGTGTCGATGCCCAGCATGCTGTCGAGGTTAGCGCCAAGACAGGGGTAGGCGTGCCGGAACTCCTCGAGGCGATCGTGCGAGATATTCCGCCGCCCGAAGGAGGCGCTGATGCGCCATTGCAGGCATTGATTATCGATTCGTGGTTCGACAATTATGTTGGCGTCGTATCGCTTGTACGGGTCGTTAACGGCAGCCTGCCGAAGCGCAGCAAGATTACGATCATGTCGACCGGCGATACCTACAGTGCCGACCGTGTCGGCTGTTACACGCCAAAGATGAACGACCGCGACGCTTTGCATACCGGGCAGGTGGGATTCGTGATCGCGGGCATCAAGGACATTTACGGTGCGCCGGTCGGAGACACGATTACACTTGCGCGTAGCCCATGCGACAATCCCTTGCCTGGATTCAAGCAGGTGCAACCACGTGTGTTTGCCGGGTTGTTTCCAATTCAGTCAGAGGACTACGAGAACTTCCGTGAGGCGCTGCAAAAACTGCGCCTCAATGATGCTGCATTGCATTTCGAGCCTGAAACATCAGTGGCACTTGGCTTTGGTTTTCGCTGTGGTTTCCTCGGTATGTTGCACATGGAGATCGTGCAGGAACGACTCGAGCGCGAGTACAACCTGGAGCTGATAACCACAGCACCGACCGTCGTTTTCGAGATCGTCACAAATTCCGGCGAGCTTGTGTATGTTGATAATCCGTCGAAGCTGCCGCCGGTTAACGAGATCAGCGAAATTCGTGAGCCTATCATCACAGCGAATATTCTCGTGCCGGATAATCATGTCGGATCTGTGATCAAACTGTGCATCGAGAAGCGGGGCGTGCAGAAGCACATACGGTATCTTGGCAAACAGGTATCGCTTGAGTATGAAATACCGCTTGCCGAAGTCGTTCTTGATTTTTTTGATCGCTTAAAATCGGTCAGCCGTGGCTATGCGTCTTTTGACTATCACTTCGAGCGATTCGAACCGGCCAAGCTGGTTCGACTGGACATCCTGATCAATAGAGAGCGGGTAGATGCACTTTCGATTATCGTTCACAAGGACAATGCGCAGACCCGCGGGCGTGACCTTGTCGAACGAATGCGGGAACTTATTCCACGGCAGATGTTCGATGTAGCAATACAGGCGGCGGTTGGTAGTCAAATAATATCCCGGAGCACAGTCAAGGCATTGCGCAAGAATGTGACCGCGAAATGCTATGGCGGCGACGTATCGCGCAAACGCAAACTCCTGGAGAAACAAAAGGCCGGCAAGCGCCGTATGAAACAGGTAGGATCCGTGGAGATTCCGCAGGAGGCTTTCCTGGCTGTCCTGCGAGCAGAGAAGTGAGCGTACGAATTTGAGCATAAATCTGGCATTGATATTGACGGCTCTGACGGTGTTGACTGGTATCGTCGTGGCTCTCGACAAGTTCGTCTGGGGCCGTGACGAAAAAGCGAGCGGCAGACCTGCAGGGATGGACACGCTCGTTGAGTACTCACGATCATTCTTCCCCGTACTGCTTTTTGTTCTTGTGATCAGGTCGTTTATTTTCGAGCCGTTTCGGATTCCGTCAGGGTCGATGATGCCGACCTTGTTGCAAGGCGATTTCATCTTCGTCAAGAAGTACTCGTACGGCCTTCGTCTGCCGGTGGCGGAAACCAAGATACTTGAGACTGGCTCGCCGGAGCGCGGCGACGTGGTGGTGTTCCGCCTGCCGGCAAATCCGAGCATCAATTACATTAAACGCGTTGTCGGTCTCCCGGGTGACCAGGTGGTCTATGAGCGTCACCGTCTGTTGATCAATGGTCAGGAGATCGCACTTGAGCAACATCCTGACGCAACGTCCCAGGACCCGAGGTTCATTGAGCAACTTGGCGATCGTGAGCACGAGATTTTGATCACAAATGCGGCTTACATGGTACGAGACGGGGTTAATACGGTTCCTGAGTGCCACTATTTCATGATGGCTGACAATCGTGATAACAGCCGTGACAGCCGTTTTATCAATTCCATACCGGAGACTCACCTCGTTGGTGAGGCGGTGCGGATCTGGATGCACATGGACGGTGCCTCCTGGCCGCGTTGGGACCGGATAGGGAACAAGATTCAATAATGTGGTGCAAGTCACTGAATCCAGCATCAAAATTACGTTAAATTTGTTGTGATTCTTGTGACAATTGGTGCCCCATAAGGGGTGAGTGAACTATGGTCCGCAGTAGAAAGACACGATATGGGATGGCCGGGCGCCAGAAAGGCGCTACGTTGCTTGGGTACATCATCCTGGCGTTGTTTCTTGGTCTGTTCGTTTTTGGAACGCTTCGCCTGGCGCCGGTGTATCTGAACTACACGAAGGTTGTTGGCGTCGTTGATGGCGTTTTCGACGAATTCGATGGACAAGCTCCTACGCGCTCTGCGATTCGCAGTTCGATCTCGCGTCGTTTCGACGTCGAGAGCGTGTCGGTCATCACTTTCCGCGATGTAACGGTCACGCAGGTCGATGGTGGGTTTGAAGTTGCCGCAGTTTATGACCACACGACCCCATTCATTGGTAACATCTCGTTCACCGTGCACTTTGACAAATCGCGCGTGGTGCGTCGCTAGGCCAGATCCCGGCCGTGGCGCGCTGGCGCCACAAAATCTATGCAAGAGCTGGTTAACAAAGCCGCGATCTGGCTAAAGAACTCCCTCGACTACGAATTTTCGGATGCGCAGCTCCTTGAGCTTGCGCTGACTCACCGTAGTGCGCCGGGTGACAACAACGAGCGCCTCGAGTTTCTCGGCGACGCCGTTCTCGACTTCGTGATATCGGAGGTTGTATTCAGAACACATCCAAATGCTCCTGAAGGAGACCTGAGTCGCCTGAGGGCATCTTTGGTCAACGATGCGGCACTTGCCGAGATAGCCGCGCAACTCGGTCTTGGTGAGCATCTCTACCTGGGTGGAGGTGAGCGTAAGAGTGGCGGACACAGGCGCGATTCGATACTGGCTGATGCGCTTGAGGCGATTTTCGGCGCAGTCTATCTCGACACGGGCTTCGATGCGGCTCGTCACGTCATTCAAAAGGCTTTCGGCCAGCGCCTGCATGAATTTCCGGATGTCGCGGATTTGCGCGACCCCAAAACACGACTGCAGGAATGGATGCAGGCACGGCAAATGGGTCTACCTGACTACGAATTGTTGAGCGTGACGGGCAAGGCGCACAGGCAGACATTTGAAGTCAGCTGCAGCGTCAAAAAAACGGTTACCAATGGTCATGGCATGACGCGCAGGAATGCCGAGCAAAGTGCGGCTGAAGACATGCTCGTACAACTCGAATCAGGTGAATCCGAATGAGTGAAATGCGCTGCGGATTCGTCGCGGTTGTCGGTCGTCCGAACGTGGGTAAGTCGACGTTGATCAATGCCCTGATGGGAACGAAAGTGAGCATTGTCACCGCAAAGCCGCAAACAACCAGGCACCGCATTCTCGCAGTGCATACCACGGCTGACACACAGATTATTTTCGTTGACACGCCAGGACTGCATCGCAAGGCAGGCAAAGCGATGAATCGCATGATGAACCGCACGGCCGCCAGCGCTCTCGCTGATGCCGACCTCGTGTTGTTTATGAGCGAAGCGGGGCGTTGGACTGAGGAGGATGGTGACGTGTTGCAGCGACTTCAGTCGGCATCCGCGCCTGTCATCGCCGTTCTCAACAAAGTCGACCTGGTCAAGCCGAAGGAGAAGTTGCTCGAGATCATCAGCGAGACCGCGGGCCGACACGAATTCGCCGACATCATTCCAGTGTCCGCGAAAAAGAACGACAATCTGGCGACCCTGCTGTCCCTGATCCCGGGCTACCTGCCGGAGTCGCCGCAGCTGTTTCCAGAGGACATGCAAACCGATCGCGGTGTCGAGTTCCACGCCGCTGAGACTATCCGGGAGAAACTGACGTTGTCGCTGCACCAGGAAATACCGTATGGCTTAACGGTGCAGATAGAACGTTTCGAAACAGAAGAAAACAGAACGACGATTAACGCCATAATCTGGGTAGAGCGAGACAGCCAGAAGGGCATCGTTGTGGGCAAAGGGGGCAGTGTGCTCAAGCGGGTCGGCAAGGAGGCGCGCCTCGAGCTAAAAGAGAAGCTGCAACGACCGGTGCACCTGGAGTTGTGGGTTAAGGTCAAGGACAACTGGGCAGACAGCGAGAAGGATTTGCTAAGCCTCGGCTACGAGTCCACGTAGCAGGGTCGCCCAGGATTCATGTCATCACAACGGCGAGTCCAGCAACAGGCTGCATTTATTTTGCACCACAGGCCGTTTCGGGATTCGAGCCAGATCCTGGATGTGATGAGCCGCGATCACGGCAAGCTTGCGGTCGTCGCGAGAGGTAGTCGCGGGGCGCGGTCTCGTCTCAAAGGCGTCTTGCGTCCGTTCATGCCTTTGTCGATGTCGTGGGTCATCAAGTCGGACCTTGGCACGCTGACAGGCGCTGAAGTACGCGGAGCGCCGCTCAGCCTGTCCGGAGATGCACTGCTGTCGGGCTACTACGTTAACGAACTCATCCTGCATCTCCTGCATCGCCACGATCCGCAACCCGAAATATTTGACGCCTACAGCCAGACCATTCATACGCTCGCAGGAACGGGAACCGATATCGCGCCCGTTCTGCGCCAGTTCGAGATGGAGTTATTGCGGTTCTCGGGTTACGCCCTGAACCTTGAGCATGAATCCGGGAAGACGCAACCACTCGATCCTGGTCAGCACTACGAGTACCGCATGGAACAGGGCGCTGTCGCCGTCAGTCGTGATGACGGCCCCCTCGTATTCAGCGGTGCGACGCTTACTGCAATAGCCGGGCAACGATTCAGTGAGCCTGATGTCCTGCGTGCGGCGACGAGGCTCATGCGCGAGGTCATCTCATTTCACCTCGGTGGCAAAGAGCTCAAGAGCCGGAAGGTGCTACTCGAGATGCATCGGCGTTAGAATACCCGCATGAATTCCAACCCACTTCATCTTGGCGTTAATATCGATCACGTGGCGACGCTGCGCCAGGCTCGCGGTACACCCTATCCGCGCCCTTTCGAGGCCGCCGTCATGGCGGAGCAGGCCGGCGCGGACAGCATTACGGTCCACCTTCGTGAGGATCGGCGCCACATACAGGATTATGACCTTGCGCAGATTCTCGAGACTATGCGGACACACATGAACCTCGAAATGGCTGTGACCGATGAGATGATCGGCATTGCTGAAAAGCTCAAGCCAACTGACGTTTGCCTGGTGCCTGAAAGCCGCGAGGAGCTGACTACGGAAGGTGGCCTCGATGTGCTGAGCCAGACCGAAAAAGTGAAGGATGCCTGTGAGCGCCTGGCACTCGCCGGTATTCGTGTGTCCCTGTTCGTCGATCCGGATCCGGCACAACTGGATGCCGCGGTTACAGCGGGTGCACCTGTTGTCGAACTGCACACGGGTAGCTATGCCGATGCCGAAGGCGATGCGCAACGAGCGGAGCTTGGCCGGCTGGTTGCGGCCGCGAAACATGCGGCAGGCATTGGCTTGGTCGTTAACGCAGGACACGGCCTGCATTACGGCAACGTCATGGATATTTCCGCCATTCCGGAAATCGTCGAGCTAAATATCGGACATGCCATTGTGGCACGCGCGGTATTTGACGGGCTCACGGTTGCAGTCCGGGAGATGAAAAACCTGATGATTCACGCACGAACCGGCGGTTAATCGATGCATTGCTTTTCGTTTGATATCGAGACCGTTCCCGACGTTGAATTTGGGCGCCGCATGTGGAATCTGGATGGCGTTGCGGATGAAGACGTGGCTACCGCCATGACGTTCAAGCAACTTCAAAAAAGTGGCAGGGAGTTTCTGCCCTTGCACCAGCATCGCATTGTGGCCATATCGGTTGCCCTGCGTACCGGCGACAGTTTTCGCGTGTGGAGCCTGGGCGACGAGGATTCAGATGAGGCGGAGCTCGTACGACGTTTCTTTGACGGTATCGATCGCTACACACCCGATCTCGTTTCCTGGAATGGCGGTGGTTTCGACCTGCCGGTACTTCACTATCGTGCACTTCGGCATGGCGTTCAGGCACCACGCTACTGGGAAAACGGTGCATCCGATCGCGATTTCAAATGGAATAATTACCTGAGCCGCTTTCATTCGCGCCACACTGACCTGATGGACGTGCTGGCGGCATATCAGCCGCGTGCCAGTGCGAGTCTCGACCAGATTGCCGTAATGCTCGGTTTTCCCGGCAAGCTCGGCATGAGCGGCGCCAAGGTGTGGGATAAATTCCTCGAAGGCGGCATTCGGGAAATACGTGACTACTGCGAAACGGATGTCTTGAACACATGGCTCGTGTATCTGCGTTACGAGTTAATGCGCGGCAATCTCGATGAGCGCGGTCTCGCGCGCGAATTCGAGCTCGTAAGATCGACGCTCATGTCCCTCGATCAGCCACATCTGAACGAATTTCTCAAAGCCTGGGCCGCCTAGGTGGCCCGACGTCAGCGCCGCCGCGAGCCGGAAACGGCCAGGATCGAGTCTGCGTCGCATGATGGGCGTGGTATTGCGGCGATCGATGGCAAGAAGGTCTTCGTCGCTGGCGCCTTGCCAGGCGAGGAGGTACGTTTCCAGCGTCGCAAGTCACGACGAAATTTTGACGAAGCGGAATTACTCGAAGTACTTGAACCATCGCCTGAACGCATCGAGGCGCGCTGCGAAGCCTACGGGCGATGTGGTGGCTGTTCGTTACAACACGTCAGCGAAGCACAGCAACGCCAGATCAAGGAGCAGACCTTAAGAGACAATCTCGAACGTATTGGTCGCGTGACTCCCTCGACCTGGTTCGAGCCGATGACCGGTCCTGGATGGAATTATCGTCGTCGCGCTCGACTCGCCGCGAAAGACGTATACGCGAAAGGCCGGGTATTGGTCGGGTTTCGCGAGCGCCATGCGCCATTCATTACCGACATGCATCGCTGCGAAGTACTCGCGCAACCCGTTGATGGCTTGATCGATGCGCTAAGCGAGCTGATTGCAGCACTGTCGATCAGCGCACGCCTGCCGCAAATCGAGATCGCCGTTGCCGACAATGCCACGGCGATGGTGTTTCGTGTGCTCGACGCGCCGACAGCAGACGATGAGGCGTTCCTGCGTGCATTCGGCGAAGATCACGACATTCGAATCTACCTGCAACCAGGAGGCCTCGATACCATCACATTGCTGGCACCGGACTCTATTGCCGAGCCGCTGTACTACGACCTGCCGGAATTCGACATTCGAATCGCATTCGATGCGGTTGGTTTCGTGCAGGTCAACAGTGAGATCAACCGGCGCATGGTGCATCAGGCCGTGGAACTGCTTGATCCGGGTGCCGAGGACCGCGTGCTGGACCTCTATTGTGGCATCGGCAATTTCTCATTGCCGCTTGCAAGGCATGCGGGTGAAGTACTTGGTGTGGAGGGCGATGCGATGCTCGTCAAAGCGGCCGCTGCGAACGCGGAGCTGAACGGCATCAATAATGCGAAGTTCAGGCTGGCTGACCTGAGCGCCATCGATGGCTCTGAGGGCTGGCTGCGCGAGGGCTGGGATCTCTTGCTGCTCGACCCTGCCCGCAGCGGCGCGCAGGAAATCGTCGAGCACATCGACACGATAGGGCCCAGGCGGATCGTGTATGTGTCCTGCCATCCGGGGACGCTGGCGCGAGACGCAGATACGCTGGTCAATGAAAAGGGTTACACGTGCGAGTCGGCAGGTATTATTGACATGTTCCCGCACACGGCGCATGTGGAGTCTATTGCAGTGTTTAACAAGTAATTTCAATAATTTATCGCGTTTTTGTAGAATTAGTATATGTCTCTCGGACCGGTGATGCTCGATGTGGAAGGGGTTGCGCTAACGCCAGCCGACCGCGATTTGTTGCGCCAGCCTGCCGTCGGCGGCGTCATCCTCTTTACCCGCAATTTCGAATCACCAGACCAGATCGCGGATCTGGTCAGCGAGATTCGGGCCCTTCGCAGTCCAGCGCTGGTCATCGCTGTCGATCATGAAGGCGGGCGCGTGCAGCGCTTTCGCGAAGGATTCAGCCCGATTCCGGCCATGCGCCATTTCGGCATCGAATACGACGTCGATCCGGAGTCGGCAACAGTGCTTGCGCGTCAGGCAGGCTGGCTGATCGCCTCCGAGTTGCGCGCGGCCGGCATCGATCTCTGCTTCGCGCCCTGCGTAGATCTCGACTGGGGCGTTAGCGAGGTAATCGGCGATCGCGCATTTCATCGCGATCCCGATGCCGTTGGCGAGCTGGCCGCAGCATTCGCACGCGGGCTGCGCAGCGCCGGGATGGCCGCAGTTGCCAAGCATTTCCCCGGTCATGGGGCGGTCGTCGCTGATTCGCACCTGGATTTGCCCGTTGATCGGAGGGACTATGGCGATGTCCTCGATGATATGCGCCCGTATGACAAGCTGATCCGTAACGGGCAGATCGCGGGCGTCATGCTTGCACACGTTGTGTATCGGGAAATGGATGACCTGCCGGCGGGATTTTCGACCTACTGGATTGAGCGCGAACTCCGTTCACGACTCGGTTTCGGCGGCGCTGTATTTTGTGACGACCTGAGCATGAAGGCTACGGATGCGTATGGCTCGATGCGACGCCGCTCGCGTCGCGCCCTCGACGCGGGCTGCGACATGATCCTCATCTGCAATGACCGGCGTCGTGCCGAGCAGGCGGTAGAGTCGCTCAGTGATTACTCGAATCCTTTGTCGCTGGTCAGGCTTGCGCGACTGCATGGCACGGGGCACGTTCTGCGCGAATCGTTGCGGGCGAGCGAGCTTTGGCAACAGGCAAATTCCTCACTGTTGCGCTGGACCGAGCGTCCGGAACTGGAGCTGGACGCATGAGTGAACAATTCGCCATCATTATTGGCAGCGGTTTCGAGGCATTTGCGGCGAGCGGCGAAGTTCGCCACATCGACACTCGATTTGGAGAGCCTTCCGCCCCGGTCTGCCCGGTCAATTTCGCGGGCAGCAATGTACTGGTCCTGCCGCGCCACGGCGAGGATCACTCGCTGCCGCCGCACGTTATCAATTATCGGGCGAATCTTGCCGCCCTGCAGGAACTCGGCACGGACTCGGTGATAGCGCTGAACACTGTCGGGGTTGTATCGGACGTGCGCGAGCCCGGACAGGTCGCGGTTCCGGATCAGATCATTGACTATACCTGGGGTCGCGCGCACACGATCTATAACGAACCCGGGTCCGGATTCGAGCATATCGAATTTACCCAGCCATTCTCACGTGCCCTGCGCACAGCAGTTCTCGCAGCGGCCGAGGCGGCAGGTGTCGATTGCCTCGATGGTGGCGTCTATGCGGCGACCCAGGGTCCGCGACTGGAATCAGCGGCTGAGGTTGATCGCCTGGAGCGTGATGGTGCTGACTATGTCGGCATGACTGCAATGCCCGAAGCCAGCCTTGCGATGGAGCTCGGCATGGATTATGCGTGCCTGTCGCTGATCGTCAACAAGGCCGCCGGGCGTGGGGAAAAGCCAATACACGATGACGTTGAATCCAGTACCCTGTCGGCCAGATCGCAGGCTATGCAGGTGCTTAAGGAGTTTTTCGGGTCGCGCTGATGTCGATTAATCGCAAAATTCTGGAACAGGTCATCAAAGCAACAGCTGAACCGCTGGTCATCGTGCGTGTCGATCATTCGGACTGGCCGGTTGAGCTCAGCAACCAGGCGTTTGAATCCATCACGGGTGAAAACATACGCGAAAAACCGTTTGCCGATGTCATTGAGCAGCTCGTAGGACGCGATCTGGCGCTCGAGATTTCCGAGACTGTGCGCTCCCAGCAGGAGACCAGCTTTCCAATTGAGTTGGGTGGCAAGGAGTACTTGCTGGCGCTAAAGCCCTTGCAGTTGCCGGACGAGTCAGACGCACGCTATTACGTGGCATTCTGGCGTGGTGGTACCTCTGCTGTAGGCGGCAGCGATATGCACCATGCGCTGCTGAAAGCCAAACGCCGAATTCGTGACCTGTCGCGCGATGATCCGGTTACAGGGCTGACGAATGAGAGCGCGTTTCGCGAGGTCCTGGAGCACGATTGGGCTGTCGCGGCGAGAGAGAACAGCGCGTTGTCGCTGGTCGTATTCACCCTTGACGAATTTGATGCCTACGTTGAGGTCTTCGGGCGTCACGCAGCGGATTCCTGTTTGCGACGAGTCGGGCGGGCAATACGCCGCTGTCTAAGGCGAGCGAGTGATGTGGTGGGCAGGGTTAATGATGCCGAACTCGCCGTGTTGTCGCATGCATCGGATGAAGATGGCGTGCTCGAGTTTGCGTCTCGAATTTCGTCGGCGGTTCGCGAACTCGGCCTGCATCACCCGCGTTCGACGGTTTCGCGATTTGTCACCGTGTCGTTCCGGGTCGGGGTAGGATCGGCGGAAAATCAGACCGCGGCCGAATTTCTGGATGATCTACTGAGCAGTTCGTCCGGCTAGTGTCCCGGGCTCGCCGATCACACTGCCATCGTCCTCTTCCTCGGGCTCTTCGACACGCGTGACTTTTGCGAGAATACCGAATTTCGGGTGATCGAAGTAGCGCAACTCACCATTCTTGAGGATGCGGTTCTCCTGAATACGGAACCGCACTGGCAGGGGATCGACCGCGTAGTCATTGCCATATCGCGCCCTGGCGTCACCGAAGCTGAAAAAGGAGTCGTCGTCGACAACTTCTTTCTCGAACTCGTCCGGCGCATCGAGCGCGAGGTCGACGACCAGGTGGAGGTAGCGGCTCAGGTACAGAGTTAATGTTCCATTGAGTCCCTCAGGGGGTTCCGCCAGCAGACTGAGCTCAATGGCCGGCGTCTCTTCTTCGAGGAACGTCGGCTGCGTCCAGCCGAAGTGCATCATCGTCTCGTAGGCATCCAGCAATTCGAATTTTCGTGCGGCGTCCACAAGGGTGAACTCTTCCTCGGGCAGGCGAACCAGTTGGAATGGATTCGATTCACTGGCATCTGCACCGCTTATATCAGGGTCCATGGACAGAACCACGGCCCACACAGGTAGCGCTTCCTCCTCGATAACTTCATCGTCCGCTGTTGTCATGTGGTCGCTGAAGACAGGGGCGGGCTCCTCGTTGGCGAGAATCGGATAACCATCTTCATCAAGGAGCAGTTCCTCCCCGGGCGGCGGATCGTCCGGGAGAAATATCTCAGAGCCGACCGACACATCCTCTTCGTAGGAGAAGACAATGACCTCAACTGTATAGCGACGCACCGGCTGTTCCTCGACCAATTCGTCGTCGATGGCCTGCTGCGCGGTTGCAGGTGACAGGAACAGCGCTGTCGTCAATAACATGGCAATTTTATTCATAGGCCTATTCTCGGAGTTCCGGCTATTTGACCGCAAGCTTTTCGAGGAGTTTCTCGATGTTTTTGAAGCGAGTGTCCAGATTACTTAGATCCTGACGAAACTGCAGCCTGTGCGAGCCCTGCAATTTGAACGTCTGGCCGTCATTTTGCACCAAGCTGATCAGTTCGACTGGGTCAACCTTGCTCTCCTTGCCAAAAACAATGTAGCCCCCACTTTCCGCAGCGTCGATCTTCTCGATGCCGAGTGTGGCTGCCCGCTGCTTGATCGATGCCATGCGCAACAAGTTCTTTGCAGCAGGTGGAAGCAGGCCGAAGCGGTCGATGAGTTCAACCTGCAGCTCGCGCAGATCTTCCTGCGAATCGCAGCCCGAGATGCGTTTGTACAGGATGAGTCGCAAGTGCACGTCCGGCACATAGTCATCGGGCAACAATGCAGGCACGTGCAGATTAATGTCGACGCCAGCATCCAGCGGTCCGTCAAGATCGGGCTCGCGGCCATCGCGCAAGGAATCGACAGCGCGGCCGAGCAGTTCCGTGTACAGCGAAAAGCCGATTTCCTGAATTTGCCCGCTTTGCGTATCCCCAAGTAGTTCGCCGGCACCACGAATTTCGAGATCATGTGTTGCCAACGTGAATCCCGAGCCGAGGTCCTCGAGCGAATCGATGGCCTCGAGTCGTTTGACGGCATCAGCTGTCATTGCCGCCTTGGGTGGCGCGACAAGATAGGCAAACGCGCGATGGTGCGAGCGGCCGACACGACCGCGAAGCTGGTGCAGCTGCGCCAGGCCGAATCGGTCTGCACGGTTGATGATAATCGTGTTGGCGGTCGGCACATCAATGCCGCTTTCGACAATCGTCGTGCAGAGCAGGATGTTAAAGCGCCGATGGTAGAAATCCAGCATGACCTGTTCAAGCTCACGTTCGGGCATCTGGCCATGACCAATACGTATCCGCGCCTCCGGTACCAGTTTCGACAATTGTTCACCGACCCGGCCGATGTCTTCAACACGATTGTGAATGAAATACACCTGACCGCCACGCTTGATTTCGCGTAGGCAGGCCTCGCGAACCAGGACATCGTTCCATTCGGTAACGAACGTCTTGACCGCAAGCCGGTCGGCCGGCGGTGTAGTGATCAGAGACATGTCCCGAATACCGCCCAGTGCCATGTTGAGCGTTCTCGGAATCGGCGTAGCGGTCAAAGTCAGCACGTCGATCTCACTTCGCAGTGACTTGATCGCCTCCTTGTGGCGCACACCAAAGCGATGTTCCTCATCAATGATTACGAGCCCGATATCTTTGATGTCCTTGACGTATTGCAGCAGTCGATGAGTGCCTATGACGATGTCGACACTGCCCGACTTCAGCCCTTCGACGACTGATTTGACGGCTTTGGCGGACTGGAAGCGTGACAACACCTCGACTCGCACCGGCCAGTCAGCGAATCGGTCGTTGAAGTTCTGTCCATGTTGCTGCGCAAGTAATGTCGTGGGTACGAGGATTGCAACCTGTTTGCCACCGTGCACGGCGGCGAAAGAGGCTCGTAATGCTACCTCGGTTTTGCCGAAGCCGACGTCGCCGCAAACGATGCGGTCCATCGGGCTGTCCGACGCGAGGTCAGCCAGTACCTCATCAATCGTGCGTGCCTGGTCCTCCGTAGGCTCGAACGCAAAATCGCTCTCAAATGCGCGGTAGTCACCCTCAGGCCAGTTGAAGCGATGCCCCGGTCTTGCCGCGCGGCGCGCGTAGACATCGAGCAGTTCTGCCGCGACGTCACGAATTTTGCGTATTGCGCGCTTGCGCGCCTTGGCCCACTGGTCGCTGCCAAGACGATGCAGAGGGGCGTTGTCGGCGGACGCCCCGGTGAAGCGCGAAATCAGTTCAAGCGCATGCACGGGCACATATAGCTTGTCGCCATCCGCGTACTGCAGTTCGAGGAACTCAGCAATGATGCCGCCAGCTTCGAGCGTCGTCAGGCCCTGGTAGCGACCGACACCGTACTCCGCGTGCACGACCGGAGACCCGGCTTCCAGGTCGTCAAGCTGACGGATGATAGTCTCAGGATCGCGCTCGGTGCGTCGCCGCCGCGTCTTTTGCCGTACTCGTTCACCGAACAGCTGCTGTTCACTGATGATTGCGATGTTCGCGGCGGTCAGTACAACGCCGTTCTCCAGCGGAGCGATAGCAACGCCAACACGCTGGGAAACCGCGCTGAACGAGCTCCAGTCGTCGACGCGAATCAGGTCAAGATTACGCCCCGCAAGCAACTCGTAGATCTGCTCGCGTCGGCCGGCGGAATCGCTCGTAAACAACACGCGCCCGTCGAACTCGTCGAGAAAGCGCATCAGGGCACCGGCTGCGTCTTCATAGCGTGCCTCGATTTTCAGTGCGGGAGGCAGTCGGGTTGGCAGGTTGGTGTTATTGCCGTGATCGGCGAGGGATTGTGCGGAGTAACGAATCTGCCGCAGGCCGCCCAATCGAGCCAGCATGTCGTTCGGCGAGTTGAACGTTTCTTCTATCGACAGTATCGGTCGCTCGGGATCCAGGCGGCTCAATTCGTAACGCTCTTCAATCTCATGCCATGCCTGGCCGAGAATGCCTTCTATTCCCTGCGGTACGAGCATCAGGCAGCTCGGCGGCACGTAGTCGAGCAGGGTAGCAGTCGATTCAAAAAACAAAGGCAGGTAGTACTCGATGCCACCGTGCGCAATGCCGTCGGAAATCTCGCGATAGACGCGGGACTTGGCGGGCTGGCCCTCGAACCTCTCGCGATAGCGCTCGCGAAATCCTCGTATCGAATCAACGTCGAGTGGAATCTCACGTGCCGGAAGAACCTCGACCTGTTCGATAATGTCGCCGGACAACTGGGTTCCCGGGGAAAAGTAACGCAGGGACTCGATGTCGTCGTCGAAAAAGTCGATGCGGATCGGCTGTGCAGATCCCATTGGATAGATATCGATCAGGGAGCCGCGGACGGCAAACTCGCCGTGCTCACTGACCTGCGGTACTCGCAGGTAGCCTGCCGAGATGAGCGAGTCGACAAAGTCATCCCGCGGCAATGCCTGACCGCTTCGTAGTGACAGGGATCGTGCGGCGACATAGTCGATCGGCGGGAGCTTTTGCAGCAGGACCGGTGCAGATGCGATAAGCACGCCGGTCGCCATGCCGCTCATCGTCGCGAGAACCGACAGTCGCTCCGAGATGATGTCCTGATGCGGTGAAAAATTATCCCAGGGGAGCGTTTCCCATTCTACGAAATGATGCACCTCCAGATCGCCACCCGCAAAAAAGCGGATGGCCGCTTCGAGTTGGTCGGCCTGGCGTGGATCCTCGGCAAGTACAACGACAGGACTGTCCTGCGCGGCAGCCAGCTCTGCAGTCGCCAGTGCGGCGCTCGCGCCAATAAGCTGCCCCCAGCCAAACGGTTGCCCGGGCCGCGGGAGATTCTGCGTCGCGCTGATGAGGAAGGGTTGTTGAGCCACAAGCTTGGGTCTTGACTTCGCGGCTCGGGATTATCACACAAAAAAACGCCCGGGCAGTTTCCTGCCCGGGCGTTTTCTAAGGATCTCTAGCTAGATTTGTGGCGCTTGACGACGGTGTGAATCACGCGGTCATACTCGAAGAACACAACAAAGTCCTTGTATTCCCAGCGCGTTATCGGCGGATCGCCAACCGGTGCGACTTTCGCTTCCGGGGCGCCAAACTTCGACTCGACACTATCGGCCGTCATGCCAGAACTCGGCCGTGCACCGTCAGATGCGGATGCCACACCTTCCATTTCCAACGTCTGGGCATTTACCGTCCCAAGAACGCCGAACAACAGGGCCAATACAGTGAAAATTCGTAGCTTCGCCATGACAGCTTCTCCTTCAATTGAGATCGACTATATCACTCAAAGTGTGGTCAAAAAACAGTTGATTTCAAAGGTTTTTAAGCGATTTTCGTTTTTGTGAATCACGTCACGATTCTAATGTGGTTTAATGCGTTGCGATGATCAGCCCCGTTGAATTCCTTGTCGGGCTTCGCTATCTGAGGGCGAAGCGCCGTACCCGGTTTGTCTCATTCATCACGCTCATTTCCCTGTTGGGAATAGCACTGGGTGTGGCGGCGCTGATTGTTATTCTCTCGGTCATGAACGGTTTCGAGGGCGAACTGCGGAACCGCCTGCTGAGCATGTCGGCGCATGGCAATGTGACAGGCCCGGCGCGAATCACCGAAGACTGGCGGTCATTGCGCGACGAAGTCGCGTCGGAGCCCGGCGTAGCCGCTGCCGCACCGTTCGTGCACATGGAGGGCATGATTCAATCTGGTCGCGACCTGCAGGCGGTCCTCGTGCACGGCGTGGATCCGGATTACGAAGCGGCAATGTCAGGTGACCTGATCAATCTCATTGAAGGCTCATTGGATAGCCTGCAGCCTGGTAGTCGCAGCGTCATTCTCGGTCGCTTGCTCGCGCTTGACCTCGGTGTCCGCCTCGGTGACGGTGTTGTGCTCCTGATACCGCGCCCGGTAGGTGATGGCATGCTGGAGCCACGACTGGAACGATTCATTTTGCGTGGTGTGTTCGAAGCTGGACTGCAAGAGCACGACAGCGTCCTCGCCCTGGTTAATGCGCGCGACGCTGCCGCGGTCCTCGACATTGGCGACGAGGTGACTGCGATCCGCTACCGTGCGCATGATGTCATGCAGGCACCTGCGATTTCCGCCGGGTTGCGAAACAGACTCGGTGACGCGGTCATTGCGAGTGACTGGACTATTGAAAACGCCAGTTACTTTCGCGCCATCCGTCTCGAGAAAATGATGATGTCACTGATCCTGTCGCTGATCATTGGCGTGGCGGCGTTCAATATCGTGGCCAGCCTGGTTATGGTCGTGACGGATAAGACCAACGACATTGCAGTTCTACGCACGCTCGGTATGAAAGCGGGTGGTGTCGTGCGTGTCTTTTTTATTCAGGGTGCGATCATTGGCTGGGCCGGCGTGATTGTCGGCGTGTTGCTCGGCATCGTCGTCGCGATCAATGTGCCGGTTATCGTGCCGGCGCTTGAACAGTGGTTTGGCTTCCAGATCATGCCCGGCGATGTCTACTACGTGACGCTCATCCCTTCAGAACTCGAGACGGCGGACGAGATCACGATAGCGGTCTC
>CALZHX010000004.1 GCA_945787435.1 uncultured Woeseiaceae bacterium | reverse complement strand
TGCCACTATCGCATCAGCACGCGCACAGACACGGAGTACTGGCGAGACTGTGGCAGCAACGACAAGATCTCGCGCTCATTGCACGAACTTCTGACGGCGTGGATGAAGGGTGACAACATCACGGACGAACTCGAGCGCCAGAATCTTGACGCGTATTTTCCGAACGTCTCATGGAACTGCCTGCTCGCGGGCAAGGGTATTTACCCGACCGGTGAGCAGGTCCGTCCCGGCAATGAACTGGCCCACAAGTACGACCTGCAAGACATTGCGAGATTCCGCGAAGGCTGCGCGCTCAATTTCAAACCGCACCAGGAACAACTGGCTATGCTAGGGAACTGATTGCCCGTTGCGGGCTTCGAGCAGGCGGTACCAGTCCTCGCGGCTGTAGTCGATATTGAGCGCAGTCGTTGCTGCAGTGATTCGCTCAGGGGTCGTGGAACCGACTAGCGGTGAAATACCGGCGGGATGTATCAGTAGCCAGGCCAGGGCGATGAGCCAGTCTTCGGTGTTGTACTTCTCCGACTGTATTGCCAGTTCCGCGCGAATCCGGGCAGTGTCCTCATCCGAGAAGGTATTTCCCCAGGCCGGGTAGGCAACTCCGGCAACAGGGCACCAGGCCTGCGGCGTGATGCCGAGGCGCTGGCACTGGTCGAGCACGCCGTTTTTGAGCGCATCGATGTTGTGAACGTTGATCTCGACCTGGTTCACGACGACGGGTTCATCAGACGCAGATTGCAGCAACTCAATTTGAGAGACAGAGAAATTGCTAACGCCAAAGTGCGCAATCTTGCCGGATGACTTCAATTCCGCGACGGCCCCGGCCACTTCGTCTGCCTGCATCAGGTAGTCCGGCCGGTGTATCAGGAAAAGGTCAAGCTGCTCGACGCCGAGACGTGCCAGCGATGCGTTGACACTACCAATGATGTGCTCACGAGAAGAATCGTAGCGCGCAGGCGAGCTATCGTCTGCGAAACGAACGGCGCACTTGCTTTGGAGCAGTATCTTTTCGCGCAACCCCGGTGACTCGCGCAGCACCTCACCGAACAGGGTTTCGCAAGTGCCACCACCGTAAATATCGGCGTGATCGAACAGCGTGTAGCCGGCGTCGACTGCGGTACGCACGGCCCGTTTACCGGCGTCGCCCTCGATGCGCATGCAGCCGTAGGCAAGGCGCGATGGCCGAATGGAACTCATTTCCCGTGTGCCAGGATAGCGACAACGCTTAGTGGCCCAAGTGTTGTTCTAATGACGCCATCTTTCACCGCAATCGGACGTGCGCCAACGATGTCGGTGAAGTCACCCGACGGTAGGTCGGTATCGACCATGACATCCGCCGCCTGTTCGCCAGTGTTGATAAGAATGTGGCCTCTGTCGCCGCGACCGAATGAGATGATCGCGTCATTGGTGATGTCCCATTGGACCAGCTTCGTTCCCGCTGTTGCCTTGCGGAAACCGACCATCGCAGTCGTTGAATCACGTCGATGTTCGCAGATCCACGATTCACCGCAGCCACCCGCAGCATGCGGCGAGATGTCCGGTGGGCCCTGTTGGTCATTTTCAAATGCGTAGCTCGACATGACGAGCGGGTAGCCATAGGGATGGGCGAGCATGAACGCGACCGCAAGTTCGTAGCGCCTGCCATCCTTGTAGTTGACGACCTCATCGCCGAAAGCGTGGCCGCGCTGGATATCATGGTTATCGACGAACACGACTGCATCGTCAAAGGGTAACCAGCCGGGCGCGGTCCAGAAGTCGGCCAACACGCCGAGGTTACCCTGCTCGAAAGCGTCGAGAATGGCCTTCGGGTATTTGAACTCTGTTACGCGGCCGTCGCGCACATAGTCTTCTGCGCTGATCGGCTCGCCACCATGGTCGATGACTTCCTGGTAAATGAACGGCTCACCATCGACCTGCCGCATGATCGCGTGCAGTTCGTCGTGGTCGATGTGCTTGACGGCGTCCATGCGAAAACCGGCGACACCGAGACTTAGCAGATCGTTGAGGTATGCCGCAATCGTGGTCTGCACTTCAGGCTTGCTGGTGTCGAGATCGTCTAACGTGCCGAGCTGGCAATTCTGGACTTCCCAAAGGTCCTGGTAGTCAACGATCTTGTCGGTTTCGTTGCGACCACACTGGTGGAAGTCATCGGCGTCGTAGGGAACCGCAGGATAGTCGTACTCGGCGAACGGTGAGCCCGCGACGCCAACACCCTCGGGAAAGCCGGACATGTGATTGATCACAGCGTCAGCATAGATGTCGACGCCGGCGGCCTCACAGCGCGCCACCATGCTGGCGAACTCCTCGCGTGTACCGCCGCGGCTTTCTATCTTGTAGCTGACGGGCTGGTAGCGCGTCCACCATGCCGGGCCCTCGATGTGCTCGTTGGGTGGCGATACCTGCACGGCCGTGTAGCCGGCCTCGCCAAGGATACCTTCGCATTCGCGCGCGATGTCATCCCATCGCCACTCGAACAGTTGTACGAACGCAATTGGACTGGTTGCCGCGGTTTCCGGTGCCGGAGTTTCTCCGGCGCCGCAGGCCGCAAGCACCACCGCAGCCGGGATTGCCAGTGCTCTAATCTTCACGGACTCTCGTCCAGGACAATGCTGACAACGTTAGCGCAATTGCGGAGATCACGAAGATGATCCGTAAATCATCTGCGCGGCTGGCCGCGAGGCTGATACCCAGGCTTACGACAAGCTGTGGCAGTACCACCGATAAATTGAACAAGCCCATGAACAAGCCCATTTCAGCTTTGTCCGCCTTTTGCGAAATGATCGCAAACGGCAGGCTGATGATCGACGCCCAGCCGACGCCGACGACTGCCATGAGCACGTACAGCCCCATGGTCGTCGCGCCGAAAAAGTACAGGGCAACATAGCCTGCCGCCATTATCGCCAGGCATGCAGTGTGCGTGCGAACACGACCGATTTTCTCAGTCATCGGCTCCAGTACCAGTACGGGCAGGGCAGCGCCCACGGCATTGAGAATCAGGAACGCCATTGAGGTGATCTTGCCGATCTGGATGTCGTCAACGCCAGACATGATGCTGTTGAGATACACGAACAGGAATACAAACGTCGTGTGGATGCCGATCCAGCTAAAGGAGTGCGCAGCCAGGACCTGGCGAAAGCCAACGAGGTGGTTGGCCGCTGCATCGCTGCTTTGCTCCCTGGCGAGCAGCGCCTTCACAACCAGGACGATAGTCAGGATGCCGCACAAAATCTCGGCGTACCAATGGTCGTGCTCTACGCCGGCGATACGCAACGACATTGCGTAGATATCGTAGGCCAGGAATCCCCAAAGTGGCTGGATGTTGTTCAGCACGCCTGGCAATGAAGTCCTGCCGGCTGACTGCGCTTCCTCAGGGCTCTCGAGCGTCCGCGGCTCTTCGATAAAGAGAGGCGGGATAATCGAGAACAACAACACCAGGATCACACTGACGTAGATGAGGACGTAGTTGCCCCAGATCGCACCGATCGCGTAGGCGCCGACACCGAAGGTGCCGGACACGGTTTGCATCCAGGTGTAGCCGCGGGTCCTGTCAACGCCTTCCGGTGTGACGTCAGCGATGATCGAACGCGTGGGGTTGAAGCCGACGTTGATGGCGAAATCGAGTGACAGAACGACGACGAGCGCGACGCCGACGATGCTCTCGAAGCCCATCGCCGATGATATGACGTCGATATTGGGCAGTGCCAGCAGCATCAGCGCGGCGATAGTGCCACCGATGAGCATGAATGGACGCCGGCGGCCGTTCCACAGCCAGACCCGGTCGCTGAGGGCGCCGATGATGACCTGTCCGAAGATGCCTGCTATCGGGCCGGCGGCCCAGACGAGGCCGATGTCATGTATTGCGAGGCCATACTGGGTTGTCAGTATCCAGGTGAGTGCAGAAATCTGCACGGACAGTGCGAACCCCAGCGCCGTGGCGGGCAGGGCGAGCATGGCGAGAAACGTCTTGCTCAGGTTCTGCTGCATTTTCAGCATCTTCTTATTCCTTGTTATCTGCCGGGCCGAGCAGGAACTTCAGCGGCATATGTGCGCGCTCGTTCCACGCGCCCTCGTTGTGACCAGCCCCTTCAATCTTGTGCGTCTGCCAATCCGATCCGTGCTCATAGCCGAGGTCGCGCATTACATCGTCTACTGCGGATTGATGTGGTTCGTAATCACTGTCCAGCTCTTCTGTGCCGAAATCAAAATACACTCGGTGACTTCCAGGTGGCGGTATCGCGCTGCGCAGGTATTCGAGTACGGGCTCATTGCCTGCCGGATTGTCGACCATCATTGAGGATGGCCAATGCGTCGAGACACATGCTGCTCCGGCGAAGACGTCCGGGTACTCAATGACACCGTACAACGAAATTAACGCCCCCATGCTCGAGCCCATCATCAATGTGTCGTCCCGTCCCGGTTTCGTTCGATAGTTACGGTCGACAAATGGCTTGAGCTCTTCGACTATGAATCGCAGGTACTCTCGTGACGTCGGCTCGCTGCTCAGGTATCTGCCGATGGCCGCCCGGTATTCGTCCGACGTGGCCTGGTAGAGATCCCACGGCATGTACTCGGCGATCCGCTCCGGTGTGCTCCAGATGCCGACGACGATCGTGTCGTCGACCTCGCCCGTGTCGATCAGTTGCTGCAGTGTTTCGTCGATGCCCCAGTCCGTCTGCGTGTAGTACACCCATTCAGGATTAAACAGGTTCTGTCCGTCGTGAAAGTACAGCACTCGATAGGTCTTGCCCGAGTCCTGGTAGTCTTTTGGCAACCACACATCGACATGACGCGGTCCGACAAACTGCGAGGCGAAATTTGCGTGCCGCTGGATGTCTGCAGCGCCAACCTGGAGGACAACCGACTCGAGCGGATCAAGATCCAGCAGGACGTAGGCAGAACCACTATCGACGACCAAACGCACATTCCGGGTCTGACCCCGCTGGTTCGTCCCTAGTTGTTCATCAAGCGCGTAGCGACCGTCCGCGAGCTGCCACGCGGCAACCAGGGTGGCCGGGATCTCGAGCCTGGTTTCGTGAGATGACTCGTGGTCGAAATTACTGACGACGATGAGTTGCTCGCTGCCATGCCAGCGTGCGAATGCAAACAGTTTTTCGTTATCCGTCGCAACGTCGGTGTATTCACCCTGCATTGCCCTGTGCGTCGCGCTGAGATTAAGCAGCCGCATGTAGAAGTCGCGCAGGTCCCTTTGTTCGTCGCTGAGCTGTCCGCCATCAAACCTGCCGTCGTTCATCCAGCGCTGGTGTGCCGGGACACCCCAGTAATCAAAGATCGTGGTTCGCGACTGACTCCCGAAACCTGCGTCACCGTCCCCGGGTTCGCCGACGTCCTGGCCAAAATAGAGCATGGTCGGTGACCTGCCTAGCAGCGCAGACACAACCATCGCCGGCTTCGCTTTGCGCGGGTCGCCGGCAAACTCTGTGCTCGCGATGCGTTGCTCATCGTGGTTCTCGAGGAAATGCAGCATGTGCTGCTCAATATCGAGCACGTCGGCATGTACTGCCGCGATTGCAGCGGTGCTTTCCTTGCCCTGCATGATCGGCTTGAGCGTGTCGTACAGACCAACTTTGTCGTAGAGGAAATCCATACGGCCGAGCTGCAGGTAGTCCCTGTAGAGATCGGGGTCATAAACCTCTGCCAAGAGAAACGCGTCTGGATTTGCCGCCTTGATCGATGAATTCAGGAAACTCCAGAATTCGACCGGGACCATTTCGGCCATATCGAAACGGAATCCGTCCACGCCTTTTGCTGTCCAGTACAGGACGATGTCGCGGAACTTGTTCCAGCTATCGGGCACGTCCTTGCCCGCCCAAAAATCGGCGTGCTGCTCGATCGACCACGTACGTGCCGCCTCAGGCAGTTCGTCGAACGCATAACTGCCATCGGGTCGCACGCCGTAGTTCATCTTTACGGTTTCGTACCAGTCGTCGAATGCAGGCCGGGCCTCGCGTGCGCCGTTGCCGGTCCATTTGGCCGGCGACTCCTCAAAACGGCCGTCGGCCAGTGGATGCTGCTCGCCGCCGAGTGGCGCGTAATCGCCGTCCGCGCCGGGAACGCCAAAATCTTCACCAACAACGTAGTAAAAATTGTTATCGCGGGTCCATTCGACCGACGTATTGTCGCTGGCGCCAAAATCCTCCACGCCCTCTGGCCGCGATAGCGATTCGTAGTTGCGCGCTACGTGGTTCGGCACAATGTCGATGATGACTTTCATGCCATTTGCGTGCGTCCTCTTGATCAGCTCCTCAAACTCTTCGAGGCGACGCGCAGGATTAATAGCAAGGTCAGGATTAACGTTGTAATAATCCTTGACGGCGTAAGGCGATCCGGCGCGGCCCTTAACGACGTCCGGGTCGTCGTTGCTGATCCCGTAGTCGGTGTAGTCGCGAATAACTGCATGATGCGGCACGCCTGTGTACCAAATATGGGTTGCACCGAGTTCACGAATGCCCGCCAGAGCATCGTCGGTGAAGTCGGCGAATTTGCCAACACCGTTTTCTTCGATTGTGCCCCAGGGCTTGTTCGTTGAGCTCGTGTTGCCGAAGAGACGTGTCATGACCTGGTAGACGACAGGCTTGGTGGGCGGTTCGACAGCGTTTATCTCGAGCATCGCATCGGAATGATCCCAGTCGACCCGCGCCGTGAGCGTGTTGTGGCGGCGACTGTGATCCATACGAATCGTCCTGCCATTGAAACGAGAACTTGCCACCGGCGCGGACCAGTTGTGAATGACAATCTCGAGTTCACGCTCGTCTGGCCGACCGTCGAACTGGCCGCCGTCGCGTCGCAGTTCGATCGTCAGCGAATCGCCGTCTTGCTGCGCACGGAACTTCAGGAGCTCGTACTGACCCTGTTCCAGGCTCAGGCGACTCGCGCCATCGTCTTCGTACATCTGGCCTGCTGCGCTACGTACGGTTTCATCAGCGTAGTAGTGCAGTGTCAGCTCGTCGCTCGAATAGTCTCGCGTCGTTTCGATGTCGTTCGTCATCGGGATAAATGAGCCGGCGCGAACCAGGACAGGAATCGTCTCAAGGTCGACCGGGATCGAAACGCTGGTGCCGCCGTCGTATCGCGTGTCGCCCCAGAAGTTGAACCAGGCACCGGCCGGCAGATCGATGTCGACTGCGTTCACACCGGGATCGGTCACGGGCGCGACCAGGAAGGCGTTGCCCCAAAGGTAGGCGTCCTTCTCGTCGATAAGCGACATATCGTCCTGATCTTCAAAAAACAGGGGCCGCATCAATGGCATGCCGCTCGTGCTGTTCTCCCAGGCCAACGTGTAGTTGTAGGGCAGCAGGCGATAGCGGAGCTTTACGTAGTCGCGGACGATGTTGCGCGTTTCACGATCGTGGAACACGGGTTCGGGCGGAAGGCCCTCCTGCGCGTGCGGCCGGTACACCGGCTGGAATACGCCGTACTGCAACCAGCGGAGGTAGAGTGCCTTGTCAAATGGCGCAGTGTCTTCCGGTGTGCCCTTCGTGAAGCCGCCGAGATCGGAGTGCGTGTAGCCGAGGCCCAGCAAGCCCATTTGCAGGCTCAGCTCGACCTGTGGTTTGAGACCTCCCCAGGTGCGATTCACATCGCCGGTCCAGGGGATGATGCCGTAGCGCTGCGTGCCGGCAAAGCCCGAACGCATCATGATCATCGGCCGCATGTCGGGATAATCCCGGATCTGCCGCTCGTAGACCATCTTGGTCCATGCATGACCGAAGGCATTGTGTACCTCATCACCTGTTGCCTGGATTCCGGCGTCGCTCAGCCAGTGCAGTGCGTCGCCCGGATGCACTTCGGGTTCGCCGAGATCGCCCCAGCTGCCGGCCACACCCTGTTCGAACAGCATGGCGTACGGCTTCCAGAACCAGTCCTGTGCCGCCTCGTTGAACACGTCGACGAGCCCGGTGTTGCCGAAATAGAAATCGAAGCGTCGCGGATCGCCGCTGTCGTTCTTTGCCAGCGCCTCATTGTCGACCGCACTCTGCCAGCGGTCAGACGTGCTCAGGATGAACGGTTCCGTGACCACGATGGTATTTATACCGTCGTCGCGAAAGTCGCTGATCATGTCCTCGGCCGTCGGCCAGGCATTTCGATCCCAGTCCAGCTTGCCCATGTGCCCCTGGATGTCGGGTCCGAACCAGTAGATGTCGATGACGACAGCGTCGAGCGGAATGTTCTGTCTCTGGAAGCGCCGTACGACATCGCGCACTTCCTGTTCCGAGCGATAACCGAAGCGTGAAGCGAAATTTCCGAACGCCCAGCGCGGTGGCAGCGGCTGCCGGCCCGTCACGTCGGTGTAATTGCGGATCAGGGCAGGGTAGTCGTCGCCCGCGATGACAAGGTAGGCAGTGCGTCCGCCAACAGCCTCAAACTGGAGAATGTTGTTTTCGGTTTCGCCAATATCGAGCCAGCCGCTGGCGGAGTTGTCGAATACCACCATGTACTTGTCGGATGACATGACGGCCGGCACACCGTAATACATTTGCCGCGACTCGGTCTCGTAGCCGTAGTGAGCCCGGTTGTAGAGCGGCATACGATAGCCGCGCCGGTCCATGCCGAGCACCCGCTCGCCACCGCCCATGATTTTCTCGCCTTCATCGAGCGCGAAACGAAAGCCGATGCCGTTGTCGCCAGAGAAATAACCGGTCTGCTCGGACAGGAGGTCCTCGCCGCGATGACGATACTCGATACGCAATGGTGACTTGTGAATAACGGCTAATAGTTCGGCGGTCCCGAATGTCAGCGTGTCATCGGACTCTGTCAGCTGCGCCCTTATCTGCGCTGGTACCCCTCGCAATGCAAAAGAAGGCAGTTGCTTGACGCCATTTTCGACGTAGTGCACTTCAAACGCAGCATCGTCGATAACCGTGAGCCTGAGTTCGCCCATGTCGGTATTCACAAGCAGTAACTGCTCATTGCGTTCGTGCCCGACGTAGCTGCCAAAATCGGCGTACGCGGAGGGGCCGCAGCCAAGGCTGATGAACAGCAGAAGAGTCGGGTAACGAATACTCATAAAGTCAGCAATCTTAGTCATTTCAAGGCCTTGCCGGGGATGAATACGTTTGCAGGCGGAACCGGACGACGGCCGCAGTTGATACACTCGACGAGATGCAGAAAAACAATAACAAACTGCGCAGCCTGTTGATTCTCGGCGGCTGGACGACCTTGTTGCTGGCGTCGTTGGTTCAAGGGGCGGAGATTCGATCTCCCGACCGGAAAATCGTCTTTAGCATCGATGTCTCTGCTGGTGGCGTTCCAACTTACAGCGTGTGGTACCGGGAAGAGCCTGTCGTCGGCGAGTCGCGGCTCGGGCTGCGTTTTGCCGAACACCTTGGGCTTGACGCTGGTTTGCGTGTCACCGCGGAACGTATTCGCAATGAGGACACGAAGTGGGATCAGCCCTGGGGTGAACGCCGGGAGGTCCGTGATTTTTACAACGAACTTCTCGTCACTTTTGAGTCCACGGATGACACGCCACGGCATTTCAACGTTCGCGTCCGCGTGCACAATGACGGTGTCGGATTTCGCTATGAGGTACCTGCGCAGGACTACTACGACGATCTGCGCATTGTCGACGAGCTGACCGAATTCAGGCTGCCACTCGACGCCACGGCCTGGTGGATCCCCGCTTATAGCTGGAATCGCCACGAGTTCATCTATCGAGAGACGCCGATTGGCGACGCCGCCCTCGCGAATACGCCGATGACCGTTCGTCTGGCGAACGGCACGCATGTAAGCGTGCACGAGGCGGCGCTTGTCGATTATGCGGGATACGTGCTGGACCAGCGCAGAGCGGGTGTATTCCAGACGAATCTCACGCCCTGGTCAGACGGTATCCGCGTCAATACTCAGACACCGTTCGAGACGCCATGGCGGACCCTGCAGATCTCGCCAAATGCTGTCGGCCTGCTGAATTCGAGCCTGATCCTGAACCTGAACGAGCCGAACGCACTTGGCGACGTATCCTGGGTCGAGCCGGGCAAGTACGTTGGCATCTGGTGGGCTATGCACCTGGGCCTCAAAACCTGGGGCTCGGGCGATACCCATGGTGCGACAACGGCTGCAGCAAAGCGCTATATCGATTTCGCGGCAGACAACGGATTCGATGGTGTGCTCATCGAAGGCTGGAATACGGGATGGGACGGCGACTGGTTTAACAACGGCAGCATTTTCAGTTTCACCGAACCCTATCCCGATTTCGACATTCGCGCCGTTGCCGACCACGCGCGCAGCAGGGGTACGCGGCTCATTGGGCACCACGAGACGTCCGGGCACATCAGTAACTACGAAGCGCAGATGCAGGACGCCTTCGACCTTTATGAATCCGTGGGCGTGCGCCAGGTGAAGACGGGTTACGTCGCGGATGGCGGCGATTTGCGACGTGTTGATGCCGATGGCAACACGCACCACGAATGGCACGACGGTCAGTTTGCGGTCGATCACTTCGAGCGGGTGCTCAAAGAGGCCGCAAAACGCAGGATCAGCATTAACACGCATGAACCCGTCAAAGCGACAGGTTTGCGTCGTACTTACCCGAACTGGATCAGCCGTGAAGGTGCGCGAGGCCAGGAATACAACGCGGCATGGGCTGTGCCGAATCCACCCGATCACGCGGTCACGCTGGCCTACACTCGCATGCTCGGTGGCCCGATGGACTATACGCCCGGGATTTTCGACCTGTTGCACCAGGGACCCGAGTCAGAATTCCGTGTTCAAAGCACGTTGATGCACCAGCTCGCACTGTATGTCGTGCTATACAGTCCGATCCAGATGGCGGCTGATCTTCCAGAGAACTATGCGAAATTTCCGGATGCGTTTCAGTTCATTCGCGATGTACCGACCGACTGGGATGAAAGCGTCGCGGTTGCCGGCGAGGTCGGCGACTACGTTGTATTTGCGCGCAAGGAACGGGGCGGCGAGGACTGGTACCTGGGTGCGATATCGGACGAGCAGGCCCGAGCGTTGCGTGTCCCATTGACCTTTCTGACTCCGGGCCAGGATTACATCGCGACAATTTACCGCGACGGTGATAACGCGGACTGGGTTACAAATCCCTATGACTATGTTATCGAAGAGCGCGAACTCGACAACGGTCGATTACTCCAGCTGGCTCTCGCTGCAGGAGGCGGTGTCGCCATTCGATTCAGGCCAGGCCCCGGGAAAGAACAATGAAGCAAAAACCGCAACTTAATTTCTGG
>CALZHX010000003.1 GCA_945787435.1 uncultured Woeseiaceae bacterium | reverse complement strand
TCGAAGGTGTCCTTGTTGTCGAACGGGTAGTGCCACTGCGCATAGGACATTGCGCCGGAATCAAACCAGCAGTCGATCACCTCGGGGACACGCTGCCAGGTTTTGCCGTCCTTCTCGAACGTGATGTCGTCGATCGCAGGCCGATGCAGGTCGAGTTCGCTCAGTTCATCGCCTGTTAGCTCTTCGAGCTCTCCTACCGAACCAATACAAACGTAATCACCTTGCCCGTCAGTCCATACCGGTAACGGAGTTCCCCAGAAACGCTCCCGCGACAGAGCCCAGTCGATGTTGTTCTCCAACCAGTTGCCAAAGCGGCCTTCACGAATATGGTCGGGCACCCATTTGATCGTGTTGTTGAGTTCGACCATGCGCTCGCGGAACTTCGACGTGCGAATGTACCAGGCGTTTTTGGCGTAGTAGATGATCGGGTCTTTGGTGCGCCAGCCGAATGGATAGCTGTGAGTGATTCGTTCGGAGCGAAACATCAGGCCGCGATCCTTGAGGATCCGGATAAGCGGCTTGTCAGCATCCTTGAAGAACATGCCTGCGACTGGCTCAACTTCATCGAGGAAAAGTCCGTCCAGACCAACCCCGTGCACGACCGGTAACCCGTTCGCTTGTCCAAAGGCCAGGTCGTCAACACCGTACGCAGGCGCTGTGTGAACAATACCGGTACCGCTCTCGGTGCTAACGAAGTCAGCTGCATAAACCTGGAACGCGGCGTCTGAATCCACCTCGAGATAGTCGAACAGGCGCTCATAGCGAGTACCCAGCAGCTCGCTGCCTTTAATGGTCCTGGCAACCGAATGCTCCTGGTCGCGCATGACAGACTCGCGCAGCGCTTCTGCAACGATCAGCGTCTCGCCGTCGACTTCGCAATAGCTGTAATCGATGTCCGCACCCACGGCAAGCGCAAGGTTTGACGGCAGAGTCCAGGGTGTTGTCGTCCAGACCAGAATCGACGTGTTGTCCTCACCCACGACCCGGAAGCGGATAGTGACCGAAGGATCCTCGGTATCCTGGTAGCCCTGCGCCAGTTCATGCGATGACAACGTCGCACCAATGCGGGGATCGTATGGCACGACCTTGTAGCCGCGGTAAATCAGGTCCTTGTCCCAGATATCTCTCAAGAGGTACCAAACCGATTCGATGTAGGAGTTGTTGAGCGTGTAGTAGGCCTCGTCGAGGTTGACCCAGAAGCCCATGCGCTCGGTCATCTTCTCCCAGTCGCCGATATAGCGCATGACCGACTCGCGGCAGCGCTTCGTGAACTCGGCGATGCCGACCTTCTCCTCGATTTCCTTCTTGTCGAAGATACCGAGTTCTTTTTCGATCTCGTGTTCGACAGGCAGGCCATGCGTATCCCAACCAGCCTTTCTCGGCACGTAATAGCCGCGCATCGTTTTGTAACGCGGAAACGCATCCTTGAAGCTGCGCGCAAGCACGTGGTGAATACCCGGCTTGCCGTTCGCTGTCGGCGGACCTTCATTGAAACTGTACTGCGGGCCGCCTTCATTCTGGTGCAGCGTCTTCGCAAACGTATCGTGCTCGCGCCAGAACTCCAGCACCTCTTTCTCGAGCGCTGGACCGTCATAGCGGCCTGTGACTTCCTTAAACGTCAAACCAATCTCTCCATACAAAAACGCCCCGGGCGCAGTAATTGCGTCCGGGGCGATTTCAAATTCGCGGTACCACCCGGTTTTACGACACCCTCGCGACCGTCGCCTTATGAGTCTTCTGACCCGTCGCCCGTGTCGGGGGCCAGCCGGCTGCACCTACTCGCAATCTTTCAGGCAGCGACTCCGGGGTGATATTCAGCGGATTCCGGCCCGGGGCTCGCACTATCTCCCGGTCGCTTTGGCCACAATTGCCCGCCTGTTTGTCCCCATCAGCGTCTTGCGAGGGAAATTAGCCGTAAGTGACCGTAAATACAAGCGAAACCTACGAATCCTCGCGTTTGCTCTCACACTCGATACACCTCAGAGCGGTAGGATCAAATTCGAGCCGCTTCGGATTGATGGACTCGTCGCAATCCCGGCACAGACCATACTCACCATCGTCGATTCGCTTCAGCGCCGCCTCAATGTTTCGGAGCACTGCTTCACGCCGCTGCCCCGACGCTTTCGCCATGGCCTGCGCCTGCATGGCATCCATGCGTGATAGCCGCCCGACTTTGGATTGGTCCAGCTCGACAACCGCCGCCGATTCCTCGCTGGTTGCCACCATTGCCTGCAGCTCTTTACGAAGTTTCAGCAACCTGTCACGCATTCTGTGAGAATACCGCGAAATGTTCCCTGAACCGCATTTCATCGAGTCAAATGGCATTCGCATGGCCGTGCACGAGCAAGGCGAAGGTGAACCGGTCGTTTTCGTGCATGGCTTCCCCGAGCTTGCCGTTTCGTGGCGCTTCCAGTTACCTGCCATTGCTGCCGCTGGCTTCCGGGCTATCGCACCTGACCAGCGCGGCTACGGCAGGACTGACGCACCAGCGAACGTCGAGGACTATCGCATTCAGGAACTGATAAGCGACCTGTGCAAATTGCTCGACGCCCTGGAGCTAGAGCGCGCGACGTTCGTTGGCCATGACTGGGGTGCCCTGGTCTTGTGGCACATGGCGCTGCTTAAGCCCGAGCGCATCGAGCGTATGGCAGTGCTGAATATTCCTTTCTGGCCCAGGACACCGGCTGACCCGATCGAACTGGCGCGGCAGCGGCTCGGCGACGATTTCTACATCGTAAATTTCCAGGATTCAGATGAAGCCGATAGGACGTTTGCTGCCGATCCGGGGCATTTTTTCGACATGCTGATGCGCAAGAACCAGGTCAGTCGGGCAGAGTTCGAACAACTCCCGCCGGAAAAGCGCGTTCTGAGCCTGCTGCAGACAATTGCCAGAACCGAGGCGAGCGGCGACCCGATACTGAGCGCTGAAGAGCGTGCCTATTTTGTGTCGGCATTCGAACACAGTGGATTCACCGGGCCCATCAACTGGTATCGCAACTGGAGCCGCAACTGGAAATCGATGCAAGGTGTGCCACAAATCGTCAATGTGCCAACGTTGTTCATCAGCGCCGAGAACGATGTGCTGATATCACCTGAGCATATCGAAGGCATGAAGCCGTTCGTCCCGGAGCTCGAGATTCACAGGCTAAACTGCGGCCACTGGACCCAGCAGGAGAAGCCCGAAGAGGTCAATCGGATCTTGATCGACTGGCTAGCGCCTTAGCGCCCTGCACATAAGACACGTACGCGGCCCCGCCTACGATAATGAAGTTGACGATCTCGGGCATGGTCACAAAGCCCGTACCCGTCTCGAGCATGGCATCTGTCGTAACCATCGAGCGCAGCGCCATGCTGAAAATCAGGGCGATCATCGTCGCCAGCGACTCGACGACCCCGACGAATGTCGACCACTGCGGACGCCAGAGCATCAGGCCAAAGCAGCAAAACAACACCAGGTAGTAGCCCATCCGCAGGCCGGGCGTGTTCTCGAGGAATGCCGCGCGCAGGTTGATGCCGAAGCCGTAGTCCAGTGTCAGGAATACGGCCGTAGCGGCGTAATAGATGATAAGGATATTGCTGCGCATTTCGGGCACAGTTTACTGAAATCCGTAAACATCCTCACAGGTGCATGTCGTGGTCGAAGAGATTTCCTTGCAGGGCCTGGCGCTCGGCTTTCTACCAGTCGCCGCCGTCATCGTCATCATGCTGCGCTGGTCTGCCGGTGCTGCCACGGCAATCTACGCGACCGGGCGAATGCTGATTCAGCTGCTGTTGATCGGCTACGTTCTCGTTTTCATCTTCGAAGCAGAACGTGCCGCCATCATCGGTGGCGTGCTGATCGTGATGCTGGTCACCGCAAGTTGGATTGCCATCCGACCCGTCGCCCGTAAACAGGCGCACGTATTTCAACATGCGCTAATCGCGATATCCATCGGCGGCATTCTGGTCCTGGCGCTGGTGACCCAAGTTGTCATCGCGGTCGATCCCTGGTTCAACCCGCGATACGTCGTGCCCCTCGCCGGCATGGTGTTTGCCGGCGCGATGAACTCCGTCAGCCTGGCGGCTGAAAGATTCGAGTCGGAGATCGGTCGCGATGTCTCCGTCAGCGAGGCCCGGCGGATCGCGCTGAGCGCGGCCCTGATCCCGATCATCAACTCGCTGTTTGCCGTTGGCGTCGTAGCACTGCCGGGAATGATGACCGGACAGATCCTCTCCGGTATCTCGCCGTTGATCGCTGCCAAGTATCAGATAGTCGTAATGTCGATGCTGTTTGGTGTATCCGGCTTGTCGGCGGCGCTCTATCTGCAGCTGCAGGCCCGCACCCTGCGGCCAGGCGACCAGGGCGGCGCGTACAATTAGTCGAATTCTTGTGCAATATTCAGGGCCTGTATCGGGTCTATATGAGCTGAAACCCTCAAGGAACCAGAATGCTGATCAAGAAACCGGCCGATATCCTCCCGTCTGAGATTACCAGCGAGCGAAACTACCTGAATCGACGTGACTTCATTCGCGCCGGCAGTATTGCCGGAGCATCAGTGCTGGCCGGCACGGCATTTGCCGCCGACGTACCTGAGGGCGAGCGGGCGGAGCTGGCGGATGTCGGCAAGAGCGCATTCAGCACGATTGAGGCGCCTAACAGCTACGAGGACATCACGACCTACAACAACTACTACGAATTCGGTACCGGCAAGGAAGACCCTTACCGCAATGCCGGGCAATTTGAACCGCGGCCCTGGTCGATCACGGTCGATGGTCATGCCGACAAGACCGGCACGTTCCACTTCGAAGACTTCATGAAGCCGTTCGACCTCGAAGAGCGCATCTATCGCATGCGCTGTGTCGAGGCGTGGTCGATGGTCATTCCATGGGTGGGGATATCGCTCGCCGACGTAGTGAGACATTTCCAGCCAACATCAAGCGCCAGGTACGTCGCCTTCGAAACACTCACCGACCCGGTGCGCAT
>CALZHX010000002.1 GCA_945787435.1 uncultured Woeseiaceae bacterium | reverse complement strand
GAACGCTGGCTGTCGGTGCCCGCCCATCAGACGACGCTGATTGAGGAGCAGGGGCACATCAGTGCTGACGCAATAAGGTCGCAAACAACGACCTCGATAGGTCCGCTGCAGGCGCTCAGTCGCGAGACGTTTACTCGCTGGATCGAGCGTTTCGACATTTCCCCGAGGCGTCGGCATTTACCGTCGCGTTAGCCTTCGCGCCACTCAATGGGCGCTTCCTGCATCAGGGCGACCTGCTCGCGCAGGGCGAGTACGTGCTCCTCCCAGTAGCGGTGCGAGTCGAACCACGGAAACGCAATCTTGAATGCCGGGTCATCCCAGCGCCTGGCGATCCATGCGGCGTAGTGCATGATGCGCAGACTGCGCAGTGCTTCGATCAGGTTGAGTTCGCGAGTGTCGAAACGTCGAAACTCAGTGTAGCCCGATAACAGCGCATCAAGCTGCGGGCTTTGTTCGTCCTGGTCACCGGACAGGAACATCCACAGGTCCTGAACTGCCGGACCGCGCCGGGTGTCGTCAAGATCGACAATATGCAGTCGTTCGCCCTGGACGAGAACGTTGCCCGGGTGAAAGTCGGCATGAATGCGAAAACTATCAACGTTGCCTGCACGCACGTAACACTCTTCAACGCCGGTGAGCACCAGGTCACTGACACTTTCATAAGCGGGATGTAGTTCCAACGGTATGAAATCGTGATCCAGCAGGAAATCGCGTGAATCAAATCCATAGCTCTGAATTTCTACCGACGGCCGGTGCGAGAAGTCGCGGGTCTCACCGATCAGGTGTATGCGGGCGACCAGGCGACCGAGCTGCTCGAGGAGGTCGTAATTGTCGAGATCAGGCGCGCGCCCGCCGTGACAAGGATAGACCGAAAATCGGAACGGCCCGGAATGATGCAAGGTGCGATCGTTCAGCACGAGTGGCGCGACAACCGGAAGTTCAGCCGCGCTCAATTCCTGATTGAACTCATGCTCTTCAATGATCGCCGCGTCGCTCCATCGCCCGGGACGGTAAAACTTGGCCACGATAGGCCGTTGTTCTTCGATACCAACCTGGTAGACACGGTTCTCATAGCTGTTGAGCGCGAGAAAGCGGCCATCACAAGGAAATGCCAGATCGCCGAGCACGTCGAGGATTTGCTCAGGCTGCAAGTTCGCGTATGCAGTGGCTGCGTTGTCGGGGGTTTTCGTCATACGAAAATGGTTTAATATCGCGGACCATGAAGACTACAGTAGTTAAGTGGGCACTTCTGAGTGCCGTGCTTTTGACCAGCGCATGCAGTTCCGGAGAAGCACAAGTGGAGCCCGATGCCTATGAGCAGGAAATCCTGCAGTGGCGGATGGAACGACTGGCCAACCTCAAATCGCCTTTCGGATACCTGAATCTTGTCGGTTTGTACTGGCTTGGAAATGGCACCACGTTGATCGGAGCCGCTAAAGATAACGACATCATATTCCCGGATAATGCGGCGCCTTATGTCGGCGAACTTCAAGTTAGTGCCGATGGCGTCGTCCTTGCGGCACACCCGGATGCGGATGTGCGCCACGAAGGCACTCCGGTCAATTCAATTGTCATATCAGACGACACGACAACGAACCCGGTTGCGCTGACGCACGGTTCCCTGGGCTGGACCATTATCAAACGGGACGGGCGGTTTGCGCTGCGGTTGCGCGATTTTGAACACCCGGCTCTCGAAGACTTCGCGCCATTGGCGTATTACCCGATTGATCCGGCATTGCGAGTTACGGCCACGCTGCAGCCGTTCGCGGAACCGAAGATTCTCAACGTCAAGACGACCATCGAGGGCCTGGGGTATCGGCCTGAGTCACCGGGAACGGTTACGTTCGAAATTGACGGCGCCACGCACGAGCTGGAAGCGTATTCATCCGGTGATCGCTTGTTCTTCGTTTTTGCTGATCAGACCAGTGGGCGAGAGACCTATCCGGCAGGGCGCTTTGTCTACGCGAGCTGGCCTGACGAAGAGGGCGAGACTATTCTGGATTTCAATAAATCCTACAATCCGCCGTGCGCATTTAACGCGTTCGCAACCTGCCCGGTCGCCTCGCCGCGGAATCGTTTGAAGATCAGGATTGAAGTGGGCGAGGTATATGACCCGGAAACGCATTCGGTCCCGGACGGTTTCCACTAGCTATCGACCTGGGAGATCCCTGGCAAGCAATGCCACTTCTTTGCTGCCGCCTCCTGATTTCAGTGCGCCAACCTGTTTGAAGCCGAGGCGTTGATGAAACGTCATTGACGATTCATTGGGTGGTCGTACGTTGACTTCACAGGTCATGATTCCGACTGTCCGTGGCGTCGCCGCCGCAAAATCGTCATACAGGCGGGACGCAATTCCTGAGCGCCTGGCAAATTTTGCAACCGCAATCCGGTCGACGTAGGCAAAGTCGTCATAGTTGTCGCAAAACCAAAGGTAATTTGGACTCGTATAACCGGTTCCCGGCCGAAACCCGACCAGGTAGGCAGCAAGCTCGTCTTTGCTCGTCGCCACCCGAAAATAGCTGGCATTCGTTGCGTACCAGCGCATTTTCTGCAGGTCGACGCTGCCTACATGAGGTACCTCTGACTGGTTCAGACTAAGAACTGCGTCAAGGTCTGCAGCACTGACATCGCGGATAATCATGTCCATAGGCGCAGTGTAAGTTTGTGCTGCCGATGGGGCAAAGCGTATACTGTGCTGATGACGGCAATCGACCCGCTCGATTAACAACAATCAGACCGTCGCAAATCGCTACTTTACTCGCCTGAATTTGGAATCCGCGGCTCCGTGTTGGTGCTGTGTGTCATGGCTCAATGTAAGGAATCTGTTTAATGTTCAAATCAATTAGCACCAGAATTTTCGCCGTTCTTGCTCTTAGCGCTCTCGTATTAACGGGTTGCGGCAAAGACGAAAAAATCCCGGATACGGCGTTGCTCAAGTATGTACCGGCTGACACGCCGTATGTCTTCGCGAGCCTCGAGCCGTTGCCGGATGATGTAATGGATGAGCTCGAGCCGATGCTCGACCGGGTTCTTGGCTCTTACAAGTCGGTTCTCAAGGAAGTCATCGCCACCAAGCAGGCGGAGATGACCGAATATGGACAAGATAGCGACGAGACGAAGAACGTCAACGCGTTTGTTGAAGAATTGTCGACGTTGCTGTCAGTGCAAGGTATGCGGGACGCCGGAATTGCCCGCGACTCGCTAATGGCTTTCTATGGCAATGGCCTGTTGCCGGTGATGCGTGTTGGGCTATCTGATGGGGCTTTGTTCGAAGCAGCGATCGCGCGATTCGAAGAGCAGGCAGGCAGCCAAATGCCAGTTGCGGAATTGGCCGGTCAGTCTTACCGCTTTTTTGACGCCGAGGAGCTCAGACTCATGATCGCCGTTGTTGAGGACCAGGCGGTGTTCGCGCTGGTACCTGGCGAGTTCGACGAGGCACAGACCGGACTTGCACTGGGTTTGACGTTGCCGGATGAAAATATTGCCGAGACGACCGTATTGCAGGACATTATCTCGAAATACAACTACACAAACCACGTCGTCGGGTTTGTCGACATTCCTGCGATTGCGGAACGTTTTGTCGGCCAGCCAACCGGGCTTGACGCCGACCTGATGGCGCTGATCGAGTATGACGACGCTGACAGT
>CALZHX010000001.1 GCA_945787435.1 uncultured Woeseiaceae bacterium | reverse complement strand
GCGACTCTTTACCCGGCACGGCGCGCGGCCATGGTGAATCCGGCGGTCGCGTTGCGCTACGAGTGATCATGAGCAGACGTTTCGAATCATGGATTGGCAGTCGCTATGTGCGTTCTCGCAGTAGCAACAGTTTCGTGTCCCTGATCTCCGCGATCTCCATGCTGGGTATCGCGATTGCTGTGGCAGTACTGATACTCGTACTATCAGTCGTCAACGGATTTGAACGTGAGTTGCAGGAACGGCTACTCGCGATGACGGCTCATGCGAGCATAGAAGGACTCGAGGGCGAGATCGAAAACTGGCAGGCGCTGGGAGAGGTGGCTGACAACAACGAACGGGTTCAGGCATCAGCGCCGTATGTGTCCGGCCAGGCGCTACTGGTTTACGCCGACAGCCTGAGTGGCGTGGAGCTTCGCGGTATCGATCCCGTTGCCGAGGATGCGGTGTCCGGTGTCGGTGCTACGGTGCGCGAAGGTGACCTCACGAGCCTGCAGGCCGGTTCATTCAACGTTGTGATCGGGGTCGAGCTCGCCGACGCGCTGCAGGTCGGCCTTGGTGACAAGGTCACCGTCACCTTAGCAGAAGGCATCGTTACGCCAGCAGGAGTGGTGCCGCGCACCAAGCGCTTTGTTGTCAGCGGGATTTACCGTGTGGGCATGTACGAGTTCGATCGGCGCCTCGCTTTCATCAACCTGACCGACGCGCAAAAGCTGTATCGCATGCGCGATGCCGTTTCGGGCGTGCGTCTTGCGGTTACGGAAATTTATGCGGCCAACGAGATCGTTCGCGAGGTGGCGCTCGATCACGGAGAAGTTGTTCTCGTTGGTGACTGGACAAGACGTCATGTGAATTTCTTTCGTTCGATTCAGATTACGAAATCAATTTTGTTCGTGATCCTGCTTCTTGTGGTTGCTGTGGCGGCATTCAATATCGTTTCGACCCTGGTCATGGTCGTCAAAGACAAGCAAACGGACATTGCGATTCTGCGCACGATTGGTGCACAACCGCGAAGTATCCTGAAGATATTCGTAACCCAGGGCAGCGTAATTGGCATCATTGGTACTGCGGCCGGCGTGCTGTTTGGTATTCTGCTGGCCCTGAACCTGGAGAGCATCGTTGGCGGTCTTGAAGCATTATTTGGCATCAAGTTTCTTGCCGCGGACGTTTATTTCATCAGTGACTTGCCGTCGGAACTGCGGCTTACGGATATCGTGGTGATCAGCTCGATCGCACTTGCCCTGTCCCTCGTGTCCACCGTCTATCCTTCCTGGGTTGCATCCAGGACTGCACCTGCTGAGGCGTTACGCTATGACTGAGCCGACTAAATCGGTGTTGGAATGTCGCCATGTTGTGCGCAAGTTTCGTGAGGGCAGCTCCGAGCTCGTTGTCTTGAGCGGTGTTGATCTGAATGTGCGAGCCGCAGAACGCGTCGCGATCGTCGGCGCGTCCGGTTCCGGCAAGACAACGCTGCTGCAGATCATGGGCGGTCTCGATGACCCGTCGGAAGGCGAAGTGTTCGTCGACGGCCAGCCGATGCACGGTAGCAATGAACTGTCCAAGGCGGACCTGCGCAATCGCTATATCGGATTTGTCTACCAGTTTCATCACCTGTTACCCGAGTTTACGGCGGCAGAAAATGTCGCAATGCCATTGCTGATTCGGCGTGAGCCGAAGAGCGAGGCGTTGGCGAAGGCGCGCGACATCCTGGCTCGCGTCGGGCTCGGCGAGCGATTGACACACAAACCCGGCGAATTATCCGGCGGCGAGCGTCAGCGGGCGGCCGTTGCTCGTGCACTGATTACGCGGCCGCAGCTTGTGCTGGCCGACGAACCTACCGGTAATCTTGACGCCGGCAACGGCGAGCATGTTCTGAAGCTGATGCTTGAACTGAATCGCGAACTCGAAACCAGCCTTGTGGTCGTCACCCACGATCAGACGATTGCTTCGCGAATGGACCGGGTACTGGTCCTCGAGAACGGTGTGCTACACGATCAGTGAGTGCGTTTGTTACGCTTCTTTGTCTTGTAGTCGTGCAGCGAGTATCGCCACAGAGCATCAAGCCCGACGAACCCGACAACAGCTGCCGCAGAGCCCAGCAACAGGCAGCCAAGTGACAGAGGCAGCCAGACCGCCGTAAATACGTTTTGCATCCAGTCGAGCGAAAGCTCGAAATAGAATGGACCTGGTTCTATACCGAGCAGGGCGTTGCCAAGTGCATAGGCGAAGTAGAACAGCGGTCCAACAGTCACCGGATTGACGATCAACGTCGAGAGTGCTGCAACCGGAATATTGATGCGCAATGCCAGGGCGGCCAGCGCGGCCACCAGGAAGTGACCCGGGAACGGCAGGAAGGCGACGGCGAGTCCGAGGGAGAACGCGGGGACCACGGTCTTGCGCCGAATGCCCCACAGGCGATGGTCATGGAGCATGTGCCGAAACGGCGTCATGAACCACTTCTCGGCGATCTCGTGGCGTTTGAACGCGAATCTCCTAAAAAACCGTCTTGGCATTCTTCTTTCAATCCGTTTCGATCAGGTGTCTGGTTCGACAGCACGGGGCGATGCGATGAACAAGGCCTGCCTGTACCTGCTGGCCGGCCTGTACGCGCCGCAGCTTAGCAGCTTTGCGTCACACTCCGACCTGATTCCGCTCGCATCGTTCGCCATTATTGTGGGATTCGTTATCGGACGCGCGCTGCCGGTCGTATTGTTCTGCACGGGCTATGGCCTGTTCGTTTTTGCGGCCGGGCAGGTCATCGATGCGCGCATTCCGGCCGAGTTCGTCGGTGACAGCATTATGAGCGAAGTGCGGATCAGCAGTTTTCCGCGGCGCCAGGGTGCAACGGTCAGCATGACGGGTGAGGTCCATGACAATCCGTGGGTTCCCGGTCGGATTCGGATCAGCTGGTTCGAACCCGATGCCGAGATCCACCTGGGAGATGTCTGGCATCTTGAGCTTAGGCTGCGTCGTCCGCGGGGGACGGCGAATCCCGGCGTCTTCGACCATGAAACCTGGCTATTTCGCGAACGCGTCGCAGCAACTGCATACGTGGTCGGCAGCCAGCGCAATGTGGTCATCCGTAGTGGTGATCTGGGACCAATCGATCGCTTGCGGCGCAAGGCCGTCGAGCGGATTGTTGCGGTCGTCACGGACCCCGAACGAGCGGCCGTCTTGTCTGCGATATCTGTCGGGGCACGGCACCTCGTCGCACGTGAGCAATGGGACCGCTACGCCCGCACAGGCACGACTCACCTGATGGCGATATCTGGATTGCACGTCGGCATGGTCGCGGCCG